>JAGVJS010000300.1 GCA_020051025.1 Sphingobium sp.
CACGACATGCGCGCCGGCAGCGGCCAGCGCCTCCGCCGTGGCGGCGCCGATGCCGCGGCTTGCGCCGGTGACGAGAGCCAGTTTGCCGGAAAGCGGAAGGTCGGACATGATGCTCCTGTCATTCCAGGCGGCGCCGGAATCGCGATATGGAGGGAAAGGCGCGGGCGGCCCTAAAGAAAGGGCCGCCCGGAAGCGGTCAGACGACGCGCTCTGCCAGCAATTCCAGCTGGTTGGTGACCACGGCATCATCCTGATCGGTGAGCTTGGTCGGGTAGTCGCCGGTGAAGCAGGCGTCGCAATATTGCGGACGGATGTCGGCGCGCTTGGCTTCGCCCAGCGCCTTGTACAGACCGTCGATCGAGATGAAGGACAGGCTGTCGGCGTGGATGAAGTCCTGCATGCCGCCCACGTCCAGCTTGTGCGCCAGCAGTTTGGTGCGTTCAGGCGTGTCGACGCCGTAGAAACAGCTATGCTTGGTGGGGGGTGATGCGATGCGCATATGCACTTCGGCCGCGCCGGCTTCGCGCATCATCTGGACGATCTTGAGCGACGTCGTGCCGCGCACGATCGAATCGTCGATCAGCACGATCCGCTTGCCCTCGATCAGCGCGCGGTTGGCGTTATGCTTCAGCTTGACGCCAAGGTGACGGACCTTGTCACCCGGCTGGATGAAGGTGCGGCCGATATAGTGCGAGCGGATGATGCCCAGTTCGAACGGGATGCCCGACTGCTGGGCATAGCCGATCGCCGCCGGCACGCCGCTGTCCGGCACCGGGATGACATAGTCGGCATCGACCGGATTTTCGATCGCCAGCTGCGCGCCGATCGCCTTGCGCACCGAATAGACGCTGGAATTGTCGATGATCGAATCGGGGCGGCTGAAATAGACATGTTCGAAGATGCACGGACGGGCATGCGTCTCGCCGAAGGGGCGGTGCGAGCGGATATTGCCGTCATTGGTGACGATCACCAGTTCGCCCGGATCGATGGTACGGACATAGTCGGCACCGACCACGTCCAGCGCCACGGTTTCCGACGCGAAGATGGTCGAATCGCCGAGCTTGCCCATCACCAGCGGGCGGATGCCCAGCGGATCGCGGCAGGCGATCATGCCCTCCGGCGTCATGACGATCAGGGAGTAGGCGCCTTCGATCTGCTTCAAGGCGTCGATGAACTTGTCGAGCAGCGTCCGATAACTGGAGGTCGCCACCAGATGGATGATGACTTCGGTGTCGGACGTCGACTGGAAAATGGAGCCGCGGCGAATCAGTTCGCGTCGCACCTTCATCGCGTTGGAGATATTGCCATTATGGGCAACGGCGAACCCGCCGGAGTTCAGTTCCGCATAAAGCGGCTGGACATTGCGCAGCGAGGTTTCGCCGGTGGTGGAATAGCGCACATGGCCGCAGGCGGTGTCGCCCGGCAGGCCACGAATCACTTCGTCCCGGTCGAAATTGCCCGCCACATGGCCCATCGCCCGGTGGGTATGGAAATCATGCCCATCCCAGCTGGTGATGCCTGCGGCTTCCTGTCCGCGATGTTGCAGAGCGTGGAGACCTAGCGCAACCATGGCAGACGCCGTTTCCGCACCGGAAACGCCGAAAATGCCACATTCCTCGCGCAACTTGTCGTCGTCGAAGGGATTAGTCGTAAACATGGGTGTGAGCGGTTCCATAGCCGTTCCTGACAACCCATGGTGCGACCCAGGGGTGCCTCTTGTGCGCGCATATAGTCGCTCCTGCGCCGTTTGTCGCCCCACTGTAACAAAAAAGCCTGGCGGGGCGTGGCAACGCTGCGTTTCGATGGGTTGGCTATCGGCAAAATGCCCTACTGGCGCTGTCTCGCCGGTCCGGTTACAGACGCAATCCTGATGCATCGTTTCGCCAATCCTGCCCGCTTCCTGAAGATCGCGCGTCCGTTGACGACCTGGCTGTTCTGGCCGGGCCTGCTGCTGTTGCTGATCGGGGCCGGCTGCGGCCTGTTCGTGACGCCGGCCGATTATCTTCAGGGGCAGACGGTGCGCATACTCTATATTCATGTGCCCGCTGCCTGGCTGGGCATGGGCGGGTGGAGCGGCATCGCCATCGCCGCGCTGATGCAACTGGTCTGGCGCCATCCGCTGGCCGCCGTCGCCGGCCGGGCCATTGCTGCGCCGGGGGCGTTGTTCACCGCGATCTGCCTGATGACCGGATCTATCTGGGGCCGGCCGACCTGGGGCACCTGGTGGGAATGGGACGGGCGCATGACGTCGATGCTGGTCCTTTTCTTCCTTTATCTCGGCTATATCGCGCTCGCCAATGCCAGCGCGCGGCAGGGGCAGCAGGGCGGGGTGAGTAGCGTCACCGCCATTTTCGGGCTGGTCGGCGCGGTCAACATCCCGATCATCAACCGGTCGGTCGTGTGGTGGAACAGCCTGCACCAGGGACCATCGATCACGCTGCGCGGGTCGAGCATCGACGGATCGCTGCTCTGGCCTTTAGGCCTTACATTATTGGGTTTCAGCCTGCTGTTCGGCGCCATCGTGCTGATGCGGATGCGGGCGATATTGGCAGAAAATAAGGTCGAGGCGCGGATGCAGCGCCTGGCAAGAGGATAGGATGATGAATCAATGGGCTTTCGTGATTGCCGCCTATGCGGTGACACTGGCCGGCACCGCGATCGTCAGCCTGACAAGCTGGCGCGCCATGCGCAGTGCGGAGCGCCGGGCAGATCAACTGTCGGATCGCGGGTGAAAGCCGGGTCATGAAAGCCAAGCATCAACGCCTGATTCTGGCGCTGGCGGCGCTGGTGGCGCTGGTCGGCGCCGGCCTGCTCGCGGCATCAGCCTTGAAGGACGAGGCGGCCTATTTCTATGCCCCGAACGACGTGAAGACCAAGGGCGTGGAACCGGGCAAGGCGATCCGGCTGGGCGGCATGGTGGTCAAGGATAGTCTGAAGCGGGCGGCGGATGGCGTGACCATTCATTTCGACGTGACCGATGGCAAGGCGACCGTGCCCGCCACCTTCAGCGGCATCGCGCCTGACCTGTTCAAGGAAGGCAGCGGCGTCGTGGCGGAGGGGGCTTTCGACGCGAAAGGCACCTTCATTGCCACCAATCTGCTGGCCAAGCATGATGAGCGCTATATGCCCCGCGAACTGGAGGGCATGAATTATAATGAGACCACGCACGAGATGAAGGCGGAGAAGTGACGATGGGTTTTTCTCCGCACCGCCATCCCGGGGAAGGCAGGGATCTTCCTGTCTGCCTTGCTCCATGCCCGAAGAAGAGAGATGCCAGTCTGCGCTGGCATGACGTCTGTATATCAGAGGTAACGGGCGCATGATCGCCGAAGCCGGTCTGGCCGCGCTGTGGTTCGCGGCGGCGCTCGCCCTGTTGCAACTGGTGCTGGCCTTTGCCGGCCTGAAGGGAGGCAAGCCCGAACTGCTGGGTGCCGTGCGCCCCGCCGCTGTGGCGCAGGGTATGCTGACAGCGATCGCCTTCGTCGCGCTCATCACCTTGTTCATGCGGTCCGACATGTCGGTGCTGCTGGTCGCGACCAACAGCCATTCGATGAAGCCCTGGCTCTACAAATTCGCCGGGACATGGGGCAATCATGAAGGCTCCATGTTGTTGTGGGTCACGGTCATGGGCGTAGCCGGCGCCGCCGTGGCGTTGTTCGAGCGCGCCCTGAAGCGAGACGCACACATGGCGACGCTGGGCGGGCAGGCTGCCATTTCGCTGGGCTTTTACGCCTTCCTGCTCTTTTCTTCCAATCCCTTCGCGCGCATTGCAGAGCCACCGGCCGACGGGCAGGGGCTGAACCCGCTGCTGCAAGACCCCGGCCTGGCTTTCCATCCGCCGACGCTGTATCTGGGCTATGTCGGCCTGTCGGTCGCTTTCTCCTTCGCCATCGGCGCGCTGCTGACGCGGCAGGTGGATGCCGCCTTCGCCCGCGCGATGCGGCCATGGGTGCTGGCGGCCTGGGTGCTGCTGACGCTCGGCATCACGGCGGGCAGCTACTGGGCCTATTATGAACTGGGCTGGGGCGGCTGGTGGTTCTGGGATCCGGTCGAGAATGCGTCGCTGATGCCATGGCTGGCGGCGACGGCTTTGCTGCATAGCGTCACCGTGCTCGCCACCCGCGATGCGCTGCGCGCCTGGACGGTGATGCTGGCGGTGGTCGCCTTCTCCATGTCGATGGTCGGCACCTTCCTCGTCCGGTCGGGTATCCTGACGAGCGTTCATGCCTTTGCCGTCGATCCTGAGCGCGGCAGCTTCATTCTGGCGCTGCTTGCGATTTATATCGGTGGGGCGCTGGCGCTGTTCGGCTGGCGGATCGGATCGGTGCGTGAGGGCGCGCCGTTTGAACTGGTCAGCCGCGAAACCATGCTGGTGGTCAACAACCTGTTGCTGACGGTCATATTGGGACTGGTGCTGATCGGCACCCTCTATCCGCTGATGACCGAGGCGTTCGGGCATAAGGTGTCGGTGGGCGCGCCCTATTTCGACCGGATCGCCGGGCCGATCGCGCTGGCGCTGATGGTGGTGATGGTGGCGGGACCGGTTACGCGCTGGCGCCGGGATCAGGGGCAGGCCGTTGGCAAGCGGTTGCTGGTGCCATTGGGTATAGCCGTGGTCGTGTCGGCCGCTCTGGCCATTGCGGCCTGGGGCCGGATCGGCATCCTGCCTTTCCTGGGCCTCGTCATCGCGCTGGCGGTGGGGGTCGGCAGTCTGGCGCCGCTGTGGAAACGCAAGCTGCTGCGCACGCCGCTGTTCACTTATGGCATGGTCGTCGCCCATCTGGGCTGCGCCGTCAGCCTGGCCGGGATGGCCTGCGACTCGGCCTTCACGGTCGAAAAGCTGGTGGCGGCGCGGCCCGGTGACGTCATCCAGACCGCTGGCTGGTCGATCCGCTTCCGCCAGATCGCGCCGATCGCCGGCGATAACTGGACCGCGTTGCAGGCGGATATGGATGCTAGTCGGGGTGGTTCTTCGGTGCTGATCCGGCCGCAGTCGCGCTTCTTCGCGTCGCCGCCTACCACGACGAGCGAGGCGGCGCTGCTGACCCGCTGGGACGGGCAGCTTTATGTCGTGCTGGGTGAAGAGGTCGAGGGTGGCCGCTGGCAGTTGCGCATCTGGTGGAAGCCGTTTGTGACGCTGATCTGGCTGGGCGGCATCATGATCGCACTGGGCGGCGCGCTGGCGCTGATTGGCCGGGAGCGGCGCGGCTGGCTGCTGAAATGGCGGGCAAGGAGTGCGGAGGCATGAGGAAGCTGCTGATCTGGCTGCCGCTGATCCTGTTCCTGGCCTTTGTCGGCCTGTTCGCCAGCGGCCTGTTCAAGCCGGATGATCGGGTCATCCATTCGCGGCTGGTCGGGCAACCGCTTCCAGCCTTCACTTTGCCGGCCGCAGCCAGCGACCGGCCAGCACTGGCCAGTGTGCACATGGCGACCGGCAAGCCGCGCCTGCTGAATATCTTTGCAAGCTGGTGCGTACCTTGCGCGGCTGAAGCGCCGCAGTTGATGGCGCTGAAGGAAGCCGGAGTCGAGATCGACGCCATCGCCATTCGCGATGCCCGGCCGGATGTGGATGGTTTCCTCCAACGCTATGGCAACCCCTATACGCGGATCGGTCTGGACGCCCGTAGCGCGGTGCAGATGGCGCTGGGGTCTTCGGGCGTGCCGGAAACATTCGTGATCGATGGCAAGGGGCGCATAGCCTATCAGCATATCGGCGATATTCGTGCCGACGATGTGTCGATGATCCTCGACCGGCTGAAGGACGCACAATGAAGCTGATCCTTGCCTTTTTGTGCACGCTGCTCACTGTACCCGCCTTCGCGCAGACCGCGCTGCCGCCCGCGCCATGGGCTGACCGGCAGATCCCCGATCCGGCGCAGGAGCGAAAGGCAAAGGCGCTGATGGAGACGATCCGTTGCCTGACCTGCCAGAGCCAGTCGATCGCCGATTCGGGTGCAAGCATGGCCGGCGATATGCGGTCGCAGATCCGCGAGCGCATCATGGCCGGGGAGCAGCCGGAGGCGATCCGCAGTTGGCTGATCGCCCGCTATGGCGACTGGGTCAGCTATGAGCCGACCGCCGCACCGATCCTCTGGCCTCTTTGGGCAGCACCGATCCTGCTGTTGGGGTTGGGGCTGCTGCTGCTGCGGGGACGGATCAAGCGGAGGGCGCGTTCATGACTGGCTGGTTCGTTGCGTTTGGACTGGCGGCCATCGCCTTTGTCGCGTTGCTGCTGATCGGCCGCATTCCGCGATCGACGCGGGAGATCAGCGCCGCCGCGCTGTTGCTGGGGCTGGCCGGCTATGCCTGGC
>JAGVJS010000275.1 GCA_020051025.1 Sphingobium sp.
AGGCGTAGGCATAATGTCCCCCGGTTTTCAGCGCTGCCTGATAGGCCGGCCGCGCGTGCATCTCTTCCAGCCAGCGGATCAGATGCGGGCGGCTGCCGTCAAGGCCGCCCCGCGCGCGGGACGCCTCCAGCGGAAAGCTCATCATCATGTCGGCGGCGGTGAAGCTGTCGCCGGCAAAATAGGGCCGGGTCGCCAGTTCGCTTTCCAGCCAGTCGAGATGATCGTCCAGCATGCGCTGCACCGTGGGGCGCGCGGGGCGGCCAAGCAGGCCCAGCTTGCCGACGACGAGCAGCGCCAATAGCGGCGGCATCATCGATCCTTCGGCATAATGGAGGAACTGGCGGTAGAGGATGGCGCCCTGCCCGTCGGCTGGCGGACCGAAGCGGTTGCCGGATCGGGCGACCAGATAGTCCATGATCGCGCCCGTCTCGATCAGGCGATGGCCGTCCACCTCCACCACCGGCGACCGGCCGAGCGGATGGATCGACCGAAGCGATGCCGGCGCGCGCATGGTTTTGCGGTCGCGTTCGTAGCGGCGGACTTCATAGGGTTCGCCCAGCTCCTCCAGCAGCCAGAGGATGCGTTGCGACCGACTGTTGTTCAGATGATGGACAATGATGGTCATGGCGTGGCCTTTCCATGCTGTGCGCCGCAATGGCTAACGCAGCATGGGAAGGTTGCCAACCCAACTAATCCCGTTCGTTTCGAGCGAAGTCGAGAAGCGGCGAGAACTGCGCTTCTCGTTTCTCGACACGCTCGAAACGAACGGCGTTTTTGCGTTTACGCGTCCTCCAGCGTCTCCGCCTTCTGTTCCGCGCGGAAGGCGTGGAGTAGCGGTTCGGTATAGCCGCTGGGCTGCTCGACGCCCTCGAACACCAGCGCGCGGGCGGCTTGATAGGCGAGGCTCTCGGCTTCGCGCCCGCTCATCGGCTGGTAGAGCGGATCGCCTTCATTCTGGGCATCGACCTTGGCAGCCATGTGGCTGAGCGCGGCGTCGACCTGTTCCGCGGTACAGACGCCATGCAGCAGCCAGTTGGCCATATGCTGCGAGGAAATGCGTAGCGTCGCGCGATCCTCCATCAGGCCGATATCGTGGATGTCCGGCACCTTGGAGCAGCCGACGCCCTGATCGACCCAGCGGACGACATAACCCAATATGCCCTGCGCATTATTGTCCAGCTCCTGTGCGATCTCTTCCTCGGAGAAGTTGCGGCCGACCGCGACCGGGATGGTCAGCAGCTTGTCGAGCGGCGCAATGCCCTCGGCCGCACGCTCCGCCTGACGGGCGAAGACGTCGATGCGATGATAATGGGTCGCGTGCAGCGTGGCAGCGGTCGGCGAAGGCACCCAGGCGGTGTTGGCGCCGCTCTTCGGATGGCCGGACTTCTGCTCCAGCATGTCGGCCATGCGATCGGGCGCGGCCCACATGCCCTTGCCGATCTGCCCCCGCCCCGACAGGCCGCAGGCAAGGCCGATCTGAACGTTGCGATCCTCATAGGCTGCGATCCAGTCGCTGCTCTTCATCTCGCCCTTGCGGATCATCGGGCCAGCCTGCATCGACGTGTGCATTTCGTCGCCGGTGCGGTCGAGGAAGCCGGTGTTGATGAAGACGATGCGGTCGCGGACGGCATGGATGCAGGCGGCAAGGTTGGCGGAGGTGCGCCGTTCTTCATCCATGACGCCGACCTTCAGCGTGTGGCGCGCCATGCCCAGCATATCCTCGACCGCGTCGAACAGGCGGTTGGTGAAGGCGGCTTCCTCCGGCCCGTGCATCTTGGGCTTGACGATATAGACGCTGCCCGCCCGGCTGTTGCCACCGTCGCGCTTCAGGTCGTGGAGCGCGATCAGGCTCGTGACGATGCCGTCCAATATGCCTTCGGGTGCTTCATCCCCATTGGGCAGACGGATGGCGGGGTTGGTCATCAGATGGCCGACATTGCGGACGAACAGCAGGCTGCGGCCCGGCAGGGTGAAGCTGCCGCCATCTAGCGTGGTGTAGGCACGATCGGGGTTGAGCGCGCGGGTCATCGTCGCGCCGTTCTTTTCGAACGTCTCGGTCAGGTCGCCCTGCATCAGGCCCAGCCAGTTGGCATAGGCCGCGACCTTGTCTGCGGCGTCGACGGCGGCGACACTGTCCTCCAGATCGCAGATGGCGGTCAGTGCGGATTCCAGAATGACGTCGGATATGCCCGCCGGGTCGGTTGCGCCGATCGGGTGCGCCTTGTCGAAGACGATTTCGATGTGCAGCCCGTTGTGGCGAAACAGCTTGCCCTTTTCGCTGGCGCCGATGAACTGCGCCGGATCAGCCAATATGATCTCTTCGCTCGCCAGATCGGCCCAACTGCCGCTCGCCAGCGGAATGGCGTCATCCAGAAATGCCTTGGCCCAGCCGATAACTTGCGCGCCTCGCTTGGCGTCATAGCCCTTCCCCGCCGCCGCGCCCGGTATCGCGTCCGTGCCGTAGAGCGCGTCATACAGGCTGCCCCAGCGCGCATTGGCGGCGTTCAGCAGGAAGCGGGCGTTGAGGATCGGGACCACCAGTTGCGGCCCGGCCAGACGCGCGACCTCGTCATCGACATTCTGACTGCCGATGGTGAAGGACGCGGGTTCAGGGACCAGATAGCCGATCTCGCGCAGGAACGCCTGATAGGCGGCGGCGTCATGCGGCTGGCCCCGGCGCTGTTCGTGCCAGCTGTCGATCTGCGCCTGCAACGTGTCGCGCTTGCGCAGCAAGGCGGCATTGTCCGGCGTGAAGCGCGCGAAGATAGCGGCCGTGCCGGCCCAGAAGGCGTCAGGGGCGATACCGGTGCCGGGCAGCGCGCGGCTGTCGATGAAATCGGCCAGTTGCTCGGCGACCTGAAGGCCTGCCTTGTCGATCATGCGGTCGGTCATGCGGTCCACTCCTTGGTTGCACCCTTCATAATCTCTTCGCATTATGCCGTGTAGACGCTATTATTCAAAGACAGTCATTCCTGTGGTGAACGAATATGATGGACCCGGATCATGAATTGTTCGTGACCGTCGTGGATGAAGGCGGGCTGGCGGCGGCCGGGCGGCGGCTGCATATCTCGCCTGCCATGATGTCCAAGCGGCTCGCCCGGCTGGAGGAGCGGCTGGGCGCAAAGCTGGTTCATCGCACCACCCGGCGGCTGGCGCTGACCCCGGCGG
>JAGVJS010000197.1 GCA_020051025.1 Sphingobium sp.
ATCGACGGCGCGGCCTAGCAGCGCGCCCGCCACGCCACCCAGCAACAGGCCGGTGGTGCCGCCCGACTTGCGGCAGCCATAGCGGCGATTGTCGCGATAGTCGCGGCGATCGGCATAACGCTGGCCACGATAATGATCGCCGCGATATTCGCGATTATAGCCGCGACGGTCATGGTCCCGGGCGTAGGAGGCCGATGGGATGACGGCGGTCATGGTAGCGGCGGCCAGGGCGGTGGCCATGATGGCTTTGCGAATGAACATGCTGTTTCTCCTCGAACCTATACTCTCTGACTGTGATTCGAGTTATGGCACGCCTTACTTGTTACGATCCTGAACCGGCCTGTTATCAACCGTTCAGCTAAATAATTCTGGCCCCTAGAGTTTCAGGCCCCGTTGCCCGTCGTCCAGTTCCGGTAATGCCCAGTCGATCGCTCCGCGTCCCTCCGCCTTCAAAAAGGCATTGGCCCTGGAAAAGGGGCGCGATCCCAGAAAACCGTTATGCGCCGACAGGGGAGAGGGGTGGGCGGACTTGATCACCAGATGCCGGCTCTGGTCGACGAAGCCGGCCTTGCGCTGCGCATAGGCGCCCCACAGGATGAAGACGACCGGCTCTTGCCTTTGTGCGACGATGCGGACGATCGCGTCGGTGAACAGTTCCCAGCCCTTGCCCTGATGCGACGCGGCGCGGCTCATTTCCACCGTCAGCACGCTGTTCAGCAGCAGCACGCCCTGTTTCGCCCAATGCTCCAGAAAGCCGTGGCGCGCGCGCGGGATGCCCAGGTCCGTCTCCATCTCCTTGTAGATGTTGACCAGCGACGGCGGCGTGCGCACCCCCGGCTGCACCGAAAAGCACAGGCCATGCGCCTGCCCCTCGCCATGATAGGGGTCTTGCCCCAATATCACCGCTTTCACCTGATCCAGCGGCGTCAGGTCCAGCGCGCGGAAATATTCGCTGCCCTTGGGAAAGATGCGCTTGCCCGCCGCCTTTTCGGCCTGAAGAAAGGCTTTCAGGCCCTGCATATGCGGGGCGGCGAATTGCTCGGCCAGCGGCGCGCGCCAGCTTTCGTCCAGCTTGATGGTATCGCTCATGCCCTGACTGATGGCGCGTGGCGCAAAGCCCTGTCAACCGGGCGCATTCGCGGGACGCGATCAGGGTAAAGGCTCTTGCCTCACGCGCCGCGATCCGTAACAGCACATCCATGCCGCTTCACCGTTCGATCAGCCTGCTCGCCGCCTTTGGCCTGTTCTTTGCGCCCCTGCCCACCGCCGACGCTTTCGGGCCGCCGCCCAAATCGCTGGTGCAGCAGACGGCGGAGGCGAAGCTGCTCGCCGAATTCACTCGTTTCGCCGCCCTGTCCGACGGGACGGTCGGCATCGCCGTGCGCGATCTCCAGACCGGCGAGACGCAGAGCTTCAACGGCGATACGCTCTTCCCCATGGCCAGCGCCTATAAGGTCGCGGTGGCCGGCCGTATCTTCGCGCTGGTCGATGCCGGCGAGGTGCGGCTGGATGACCAGCTGGCGCTCGACCCCGCCCTTGCCAGCGAAGGCGGCATCGCCTGGATGTTCAATCGTCCCGGCGCGACCTTGTCGGTCGATCGGCTGCTGGAACTGATGCTGCAAAAGAGCGACAATAATGCGACCGACATTCTGGTCGCGCGCGCCGGCGGGCCGCAGGCAATCACCGCCTTCGTGCAAAAGCTGGGCGTCACCGGCCTGCGCGTCGACAGCGACACCGCGCATCTTCTCTATCGCGCCATGGGCATCCATCCGCTCTCGGGCAGCTTCCGCCAGAATGCAGACGCGGCCCGCCGGGCGAATCCGCAACTGGTGACGCGCGACATACGTGACTTGCCGAATCTGGCCTTCGCGATGGAGCCACAGGACACATCCACGCCCACCGCCATGCTGGACCTCATCACCGCCTATGAATCGGGCCGTGCCTTGTCGGCGGCCAGCACCCAGCGGCTCTTCACCATCATGGCCCATTGCGAAACGGGCAAGGCGCGGATCGTCGGCATGTTGCCGCCCGGCACGGCGGTCGCGCACAAGACCGGTTCGCTCAATGGCACCGGCAATGATGTCGGCATCGTCCGCCTGCCCGACGGCCGCCGCTTTGCGGTCGTCGCCTTCGTCATGAAGGACAGCAAGGGTCATGTCTCGCGCGATCGGATCATTGCCGAAGCCTCTCGCGCCACCTATGATTATTTCCTCTATGCTCCCGATCGGGCGCACGGCTTGGCGCATAACTCTTAACAGGGATCAAGGCGGTCGTTACGATGGCAGCCCGAGAGGATGCCGAAGAGAAGACCATGACCAGCATCACCCATTTCCGGGATTTTTGGCCCTATTATTTGCAGGAACATGCCCGGCCGGGCACGCGCGCGCTCCATTATGCCGGCACCAGCCTGGTGGTGGGGCTGCTTGCCAGCCTGCCCTTTGCCGGCGGCTGGTGGATGGCGGCGGCGGTGCCGCTGGCGGGCTATGGCTTCGCCTGGGCCGGTCATGGCCTGATCGAGCGGAATCGGCCGGCAACATTCCGTTATCCGCTCTGGTCGCTGCGCGCCGACTTCGTCATGTGGTATCGCTTCCTGACCGGTCGCATGGGCCGTGATCTGGCGCGGGCCGGGGTGCGGCCGGACGGCACTGTCGATCCCGCGCGACGCCTTTCCGCCTGAACCCCCTCGGATCGGCTTGACCCGCTTCCGCGCTCTGCCACAAAGGGCGCGATGACGTTATCCGCGACCTTCTCGCAGCCCGACCGGGCGACCCTGGCGCAACGCTGGCAGGCGCTGGAGGCGCGGTCGGAGGGCAGCTTCTTTCTGGGCTGGACCTGGGTGTCGGCATGGCTCGACAGCTATGGCGTCCGGCCCGACCTGCTCGCCGTCACCGACGCGGCTGGCGCAGACGTGGCACTGGCGCTGGTCGGCCATGCGATGCAGCCGCGTCTAGATCGGAAGAGCG
>JAGVJS010000393.1 GCA_020051025.1 Sphingobium sp.
GCGGCGGCAAGTGCACCGATCGCCATGTGGGCGTTCGGGCGGCTGGATCTGGTGCCGGTCAGCCTGGCGCTGGCGCTGATCGTGCTGTGGCGGCATCGCGCCAATATCGGCCGGCTGATGAAGGGCGAGGAGCCAAAGGTCGGCAAGTCGAAGAGCGGAACCGCCACCGAATGAGCGAGCGGGAGCGGTTCGACCGGCTAAGGCTCATTCGCTCCCCCCGGATCGGTCCGGTCAGCTATCGGCAATTGCTCGCGCGCTTCGGCACCGCAGGGGAAGCTTTGCGCGCCATTCCTGATCTTGCCGCACGCGGTGGCGGGCGGGCGAGCGTAGCCGACGCTGGCGCGGTGGAGAAGGAAATTGCGCAGAGCCGGGCGTTGGGTGCCCGCTATCTGTTGATGGGCGACGCGGACTATCCTCACTTGCTGGAGCAGTTCGAGGGCGCGCCGCCTGCGCTAATCCTGCGCGGCGATGGGATATTGGCGGGTGGCCATTGCATTGCCATGGTCGGTGCGCGCAATGCGTCGGCCGCCGCCTGCCGCTTTGCCCGCAGTCTGGCGCAGGATCTGGGTCAGCGTGGCGCGGTGGTTGTGTCCGGGCTGGCGCGCGGTATCGATACGGAGGCGCATCGCGGGTCGATCGAGAGCGGGACGATCGCAGTGATCGCGAGCGGCATCGACATCGCCTTCCCGCCGGAAAATGCCACATTGCAGGAACAGATTGCGGGCGAGGGGTTGCTGGTCACCGAACATCCGCCCGGCGTTCAGCCGCTGGCGCGCCATTTTCCGGCACGCAACCGGATCATCGCCGGGCTGGCGCTGGGAACGGTCGTGGTGGAAGCAGCGCCCAAATCCGGATCACTCATCACCGCACGACTGGCGGGAGAGGCGGGGCGGGAGGTCATGGCCGTGCCGGGATCACCGCTCGATCCGCGGGCGCAGGGATGCAATCAGTTGATCCGCGACGGCGCGATCCTGATCCAGAACGCCGCCGACATATTGGAAGCGGTGGGCAGCATCGATCCGCGCATGGTGCGTCAGAGCAGTTTCGACTTTATCGGTGCGCCGGTATCCAGCGATGTGGCGGAACAGGAACGGGCGTCGGTCATCGCCCTGCTGGGGCCGGCGCCGGTGCCGGTGGACGAGGTCATCCGCCTGTCGGGCCTTTCGCCTGCGGTCGTGCAGACCGTGTTGCTTGAACTGGAACTGGCGGGTCGGACGGACCGGCATTCAGGAGGAAGGATATCCCTGGCATGAACGATCAGGTGCAGCGTCTGGACATCGGCAAGACAGTGTCGGCCGCCATGACAGAGATCGGGCGCAATATCGGGCGCTATGGCGGTCTGGTCGCGGTGCTGGCGGTCGCTTGTGGACTGGCAGATACCTATGCCGAGCGCGCGGGTAACGTCATCGGCAATATTGCGCTCTTTCTGCTGTCAGTGCTCGCAGTGTTCTACATGTTGCAATCCCGGCTGGGCGATCAGAACATCAAGCCGCGTTTCGGCGCCGCCTTCGGCTTCAGCCTGCTGTCCAATCTGGCGATCATATTGGGCCTTGTCCTGCTGATCGTGCCTGGCCTGATGCTGCTGACGCGCTGGGCGCTGGGCCTGCCGGCGCTGCTGCGGGAAGATTTGAGCGTGTCTGAAGCGATGGGGCGCAGCAGCCGGCTGACGGAAGGTAATCGGTGGCGCATATTGGGGCTGGGTCTGCTGATCTGGGTGCCGTTTCTGATCGCCATGATGGCCGTCGGCGCGCTGACGGCGGTGATGGCCGGTGAGGAGAGCCTGGACACGCTGCCGTTCAACATCCTCATCAATCTGGCCGCGGGCGGCGCGACAATTTTGAGCAGCCTGTGCTGGACGGAGGCCTATCTGACGCTGTCGGGGGACGAAAATAAGGATGCGCTGGCGGATATCTTTGCCTGACGCCGAAAATGGCGTCCCGCAACGTCTGGGTTGACGCGCTCCGCCACCACCCTACAGACTCGCGCGTATACGTGAGAGACTTTCTACCGGGGCCATAATGCAGCTTGTCATCGTCGAATCGCCGGCCAAGGCGAAGACCATCGAGAAATATCTGGGCGGCGATTTCCATGTCCTCGCCAGCTATGGCCATATCCGCGACCTGCCGGCCAAGGACGGATCGGTCGATCCCGACGATGGCTTTGCCATGTCGTGGGAAAATTATGGCGACAAGGGCAAGCAACTGAAGGCCATCGCCGATGAGGCGAAGAAGGCCAGCCGATTGATCCTGGCGACTGACCCTGATCGCGAAGGGGAAGCGATCAGCTGGCATGTGCAGGAAGTGTTGCGCGCCAAGAAGGCGCTGCCCTCCGTCGTGGACCGGGTGACGTTCAACGCCATCACGAAAACGGCGGTGCTGGATGCGATGGCGCAGCCGCGCGCGCTGGACGAGGATCTGATCGACGCCTATCGCGCGCGTCGCGCGCTCGACTATCTGGTGGGATTCACCCTGTCGCCGGTGCTGTGGCGCAAGCTGCCCGGCGCGAAATCGGCGGGCCGCGTCCAGTCGGTCGCGTTGCGGCTGGTGGTGGAGCGCGAGCGCGAGATTGAGAGTTTCGTTCCGCAGGAATATTGGTCGGTCGCCGCCGAGATGGAGCAGGGCGGGCAAGGCTTTACCGCGCGCCTCGTCCGCTGGAAGGGCGAGAAGATCGACCGCCTGACCATCGGCAAGGAAGGCGACGCCATGGCGGCCAAGGCCGATGTGGAAGCCGGGCGCTTTGCCGTCGACAAGGTCGAGACGAAGCCGGTCAGCCGCAATCCGCCCGCGCCGTTCACAACGTCTACGTTGCAGCAGGAAGCGGCGCGTAAGCTTGGCTTTTCCGCCAGCCACACCATGCGGATCGCGCAGCAGCTGTATGAGGACGGCGCGATCACCTATATGCGTACCGACGGCGTGCAGATGGACGGCAGCGCTATCTCCGCCGCGCGCAAGGCGATTGCGGAGCGTTATGACGGCGGTTACCTGCCCGAAAAGCCGCGCCAGTATCAGACCAAGGCCAAGAATGCGCAGGAAGCGCATGAGGCCATCCGTCCGACCGAGTTCAGCCGCGACAAGGTGGGGTCGGGCGATCATACGCGCCTGTATGACCTGATCTTCAAGCGCGCGCTGGCGAGCCAGATGGCGTCGGCGCGGCTGGAGCGCACGACGATCGATCTGGTCGACCAGACCGGTCAGCATGCGCTGCGCGCCACCGGGCAGGTCGTGATCTTTCCCGGTTTCCTTGCTCTGTACGAGGAAGGGCGCGATGACAGCGACGATGACGACAGCAAATTGCTGCCGCGCATGTCTGCGGGCGATGCCCCTGCCAAGAAGAAGGTGACGGCCGAGCAGCATTTCACCCAGCCGCCGCCGCGCTATTCCGAAGCGTCACTGGTCAAGCGGCTGGAAGAACTGGGGATCGGGCGGCCATCCTCCTATGCCTCCACGCTTCAGGTTCTGAAGGACCGCGACTATGTGCGGGTGGAGAAGAACCGCTTCTTCGCCGAGGAAAGCGGGCGGTTGGTGACGGCCTTTCTGGAGCGCTTCTTTGAACGCTATGTCTCCTACGACTTCACGGCGGGGCTGGAAGACGAGCTGGACGATATCAGCGGCGGCCGCGCCCAGTGGCAGGAAGTGCTGGAAGCCTTCTGGAAGGACTTCAAGCCCAAGACCGCTGAGGTGATGGAGCAGAAGCCGTCCGACATCACGGCGGAGCTGGACAAGTTTCTGGAGCCGATGCTGTTCCCGCCTAAGGCTGACGGCAGCAATCCCCGCGCGTGCCCGATGTGCGGCGACGGGCAACTGGCGCTGCGCGGCGGCCGTTTTGGCGCGTTCATCGCCTGCTCCAATTATCCCGAGTGCAAATATACCCGCAAGTTCGGCCAGCCGGGCAGCAGCGGCGAGGGGGCGGATACCGGGCCGGAAGTGTTGGGCCAGCATCCCGAAACCGGGCAGGATATCGTCAAAAAGTCGGGCCGTTTCGGTCCCTATATCGAAATGGGCGAAGGCAAGGAGGCCAAGCGGGGGTCGATCCCGAAGGATCTGCCCGATGGCGAGATGACGCTCGACTGGGCGATCAAGCTGCTGAGCCTGCCGCGCGAAGTCGGTCTGCATCCCGAAACGGGCAAGCCGATCGTTGCGAATATCGGGCGCTTTGGCCCTTATTTGCTGCATGACGGCAAATATGGGCGGCTGTCCAACACGGCCGAGATTTTCGAGGTCGGCATGAACATGGCCGTGGTGAAGCTGGCCGAAGCCGCCAATCGGGGCGGGCGTTCCAGCGCAGGTCGCGAGCCGTTGAAGGTGCTGGGCGCGCATCCGCGTACCGAGGCCGAGATCAAGCTGATGGAGGGCCGCTACGGTGCCTATGTCACGGACGGCACGACCAATGCGACTTTGCCCAAGACGGTGGACAAGGACCAGTTGACGCTCGAGGAAGCGGCGCAGTTGATCGACGCGCGCGCTGCTGCGGCTCCGGCGAAGAAGGGCAAGAAGGCGCCTGCCAAGAAGAAGACGGCGCCCAAGAAGGATGCGGCCGAAAAGAAGCCGGCCGCCAAGAAGGCGCCGGCGAAAAAGGCTGCGCCCAAGAAGAAAGCTGCGGCGGCCGAATAAACGGGCTGATCAGGCGGCGCGGCGCACCTGGTTGCGGCCGCCCGTCTTGGCTTCGTACATGGCAAGATCGGCGCGATGCAGGCTGGTTTCGATCGGCTGCGCCGGGTCGGCAGCGCTGAGGCCGATGCTGGCGGTAACGCGGACCGTACCGCCGGCCGGCTTGCGGACGCGCAGCGACTGGATGGATATGCGGACCAGTTCGGCGCGACGTAAGGCCTGATCCTCGTCGCACGCGATCAGGCAGGCGGCGAATTCCTCACCGCCCAGACGACCGCAAAGGTCGATGGGACGCAGCGCTTCGCTGATCGCATGCGCCACGGCATGCAGTACAGCGTCGCCGGTCTGATGCCCATGATCGTCGTTGAAGCATTTGAAATGGTCGATATCGATCAGGAGATACCAGTTGCCCGGCTGTCGATGGACCTGCTCCGCCCTGTCGAAAAAGGCATTGCGGCTGAGCAGGCCAGTCAGACCGTCGATGTCTGCCAATCGCGCCAGTTCGGAGACCCGCGCTTCCAGTTCGAAGCGTAGCCGCTTATTTTCCTCACCTTGCTGCACAAGCAGGATGCAAACGGGCGTCGAGATGCTGCTGGAGCAGACGATCCCGACGATGAAATAGCGCAGCGGAATGAACAGGCCGGGAATGGACGACATCCCGGCCATAATGATGATGGTTCCCACCACCGAAATGCCGACGCACAGCGCTATTTTACGTTTCGGTCCCATGGGAACGGAGCCGTAACGGCATAAGGTAAATGAAGAATTTACCCTGATGGCAGAGCGTTAGTCGACCCAGTCCAGTCCGATGTCGCGATAGATGCCGCGATCATCCTCCCAGTCTTCCTTCACCTTGACGTGCAGGTAGAGGTGGACTTTGACGCCCAGCAGGTTTGCCAATTCGGCGCGGGCCCTGGACCCGATTTCCTTGAGGCGCTGCCCGCCCTTGCCCAGCACGATGGCGCGCTGCGTCGGGCGGCCGACGAGGATTTGCTGGTGGATTTCAACCGATCCGTCGTCGCGCTCCTTATACTGCTCGGTATCGACCGCGGCAGCGTAAGGCAGTTCGGCGTGGAGTTGGTGATAGAGTTGCTCGCGGGTGATTTCGGCGGCAAGCATGCGGTCGGTGGCGTCCGATACCTGATCCTCCGGGAAATGCCACGGTCCTTCGGGCATGGCGTTGGCGAAGGCGGTCTTGAGTTCGGGCAGGCCATCGCCGGTCGCGGCCGACACGAAATAGATTTCGTCGAAACCCAGTTCATCGTTCAGCTTTTGCGTATGGACCAGCAGCCGTTCCTTGGTGGCGATATCCACCTTGTTGATGATCAGCCATTTGCGTTCGCTGCGGTGCTTGAGCGCTTCGACGATCGGTTCCAGCTTGGGGCCAAGGCCGGCCTTGCCGTCGATCACCATGGCGATGAGGTCGGCGCCC
>JAGVJS010000238.1 GCA_020051025.1 Sphingobium sp.
GATCCCTTCGGGCGGCACGCCGACCATGCCCAGGATCATCGCGACGACCGGCAGCGATCCGGCCGGCACGCCGGCGGTGCCCACGCCGCCCAATATGCAGACCAGCATCACCATCAACTGCTGCGTCAGGCTGAGGTCGACGCCGAAAAACTGGGCGAGGAAGATGACGGTGATCCCTTCGAACATCGCCGTGCCATTCTGATTGGCAGTCGCGCCGATGGTCAGGACGAAGCGGGAAATGCGGCGTGGCAGGTGCAGCTTCTCCTCCGCCACGCGGATGGCGGTGGGCAGGGTGGCGTTGGAGGAGGCGGTGGCAAAGGCCATGACGCTGGCTTCCTGCACCGCCGCGAAGAAGCGCAGCGGCGACCGGCGCGCAATAAAGGCGATCAGCAGCGAATAGACGCCGAACATCTGGAGCGCGAGCGCCAGCAGCACCACGCCGACATAGGCGGACAGGCGGATCAGCAAGTCCCAGCCGAACTGCGCGGCAAGGTTGAACATGAAACAGGCGATGGCAACAGGCGCGAGGCGGATGACGAGGCCCATCAGGCGCATCGTCACTTCGAACAATCCCTCCATCGCGGACAGCAGCAACTGCGTTTCCTTCGTCTGCACCAGCACCAGCCCGATGCCGAAGAAGAGGGCGAAGACCATCACCGCCAATATGTCATTGTCGGCCATGGCCTTGATAATGTTCTGCGGGATGATGTTGAGCAGCGCCTCCATGCCCGACGGCGTTTCACCGCCCCGGTCGAGGATCGCCTTCGCGCCTTGCCCCGCATCGGCGAGCAACGCCTGTGCCTGCGCAGGATCGACCCCGCCGCCGGGGCGCAGCAGGTTGACCAGCAACAGGCTGAGCAGCACCGCGATGCCCGACACGACCAGCGTATAGACCAGCGTGCGCAATCCTACCCGGCGCAGCGACCGCAACTCGCCCATTTCGGCAATGCCCACGATCAGCGCCGATACCAGCAGCGGAATGACCAGCATGAACAGCAGTCGCAGGAAGACCTGCCCGACAGGGCCAGTGACATAAGTAGTCAGGCTGTCGACCCAGCGTGCGTCGGGTGCGGTCATGTAGACGACCAAGCCCGCGATCAGCCCGGTCAGGAAGCCGGCCAGCATCTGCCACTGGAGCGAGAGTGCCGCTTTCTTCTCTCCGCCTTCGGCGGCTTCGCTGGTCATAAATTTCTCCCGCTGGATTGTTATTCAACGACCTGCAACTGCGCAGGTTGCAGTCGCAGCAATGTTTCGTTTCGCTATGGCATCGAGGGAGCATTTGCGGGCCATTAGGCGTTGCGCCGGTTCATGATCAGGAGTTTTGCATGATAGTCGATGCCGTTCCCAGCATGCGCCGGATCGCATCAGAAGTCTGGAAGCCGCTGACGGCGCTGTTCGTCTGGGACTGCGCCGTGACGGTTGCCTATTTTGTGCTGCCGTTCAAGGCGCCCTCACTGCCGCTGACCATCTTCGGCTCGGCGCTGGCGCTGTTCCTCGGGTTCCGGTCGAACAGCAGCTATCAGCGCTGGTGGGAAGGGCGCGTGCTGTGGGGCGCGATGATCAACGCTTCACGCAGCCTGTCGCGCGCCACGCGCAACTTCCTGCCCGACCCGGAGGCCAAGGATCTGAAACGCGAGATCGTCAAGCGTCAGATCGCCTATGTGAACGCGCTGCGTTGCCAGTTGCGGCGCCAGCCGATCGGCGAGGATGTGACCTCTTTTCTGCGTGAGGAGGATAAGGGGAAAGCGCTGGCCCGTACCAACGCGGCCAACGGCCTGCTCGACAGCACCGGGCGGCGGATCGACATGGCCCGGCGCGAAGGCTGGATCGACACCGTCCAGCAGACGCAGATGGAGGCGGTATTGGTCGATATCGCCAATGCGCAGGGTGGGATGGAGCGGCTGAAGAACACGCCCTTGCCCTATCAATATCGCTTCATCCCGACCGCCTTCACGCACCTGTTCTGCATCTTGCTGCCAGTCGGGCTGGTGGAGACGCTGGGCTTTGCCACGCCATTGGGTTCGACGGTGGCGGGGTTCATGTTCATGTCGGTGCTGCGGATCGGCGACGACCTGACCGATCCCTTCGCCGACAGCGTCCATGACGTGCCGCTGACCGCCATGTGCCGCACGATCGAGATCGACCTGCTGCAATCCATCGGCGACCCGGCGCCCGATCCGGTCACGCCGGTACGGGGCGTCTTGTGGTAACATAAAAAAGGCCTCCGTTCGCAAAGAACGGAGGCCTGTTCGATTTGGATGAGGGCTTTGCGCCCTTATCGCTTGCGCCCTTATCCCTTCCGGTCGTCGTCCACCATGTCGGACGCCAGTTCGAGGCCCGCGCGGCCATGGGCGGCGCCATGGGCCGGGGCCTTGGGATGTTCGACATCGACCGGCTCCTCGACCTCCAGCATGCCTTCCCATTTGGTGATGACCGACGTGGCGATGGCGTTGCCGAACACATTGGTGGCGGTGCGGCCCATATCCATGAAATGGTCGACCGCCAGGATGAAGGCCACGCCCTCGACCGGCAGGTCGAACTGGCCCAGCGTGGCGGCGACCACGACCAGCGAC
>JAGVJS010000099.1 GCA_020051025.1 Sphingobium sp.
CGCTCTTCCGATCTACTGGTCGGCGGCGCTCAAGTCACTGTCGGCGCGGGGCGAGATTGTCGTGCCCGAACTGCTGCGCTTCGCGCCGGCCCGGATCGACGAGTTTGATGGCCAGCCGACGATCATCGTCGCGGGCGGCCCGCTGCATTTCCGTGATCGCCTGATCAAGCGACTGTTCGATCTGATCGTCGCTACTGTTGCGACGATCCTGTTGTCGCCGATCCTGATCGCTGCTGCGTTGGCCGTGCGGCTGACCAGCCCCGGTCCGGCGCTGTTCCGCCAGCCGCGCATTGGCAAGGATGCCCGTCCCTTCGCCATTTACAAATTCCGCTCGATGCGAGCGGAGGCCAGTGACCATAAAGCGGCGACGCTGACCCGGCGCGACGACGACCGCGTCACCCGCGTCGGCGCCTTCCTGCGCAAGACCAGCATTGATGAACTGCCGCAGCTGTTCAACGTGCTGAAGGGCGACATGAGCATCGTCGGCCCGCGGCCCCATGCCGCCGCGGCCAAGGCGGGTGAGAGCCTCTATTGGGAGGTGGATGCGCGCTATTGGGAGCGGCATTGCATCAAGCCGGGCATGACCGGGCTGGCGCAGGTGCGTGGCCATCGCGGGTCTACCGACCATCATCAGGATCTGATCGACAGGCTCCAGTCCGATCTGGAATATGTCAGCGACTGGTCGATCTGGCGCGATCTGCGGATCATCGTTGCCACGCTCGGCGTGCTGGTCCACCACAAGGCCTATTGAACCATGGCGACCAATCTGATTCTTGCCGCCGTCCTGCTGTTCTGCCTGATTGGGGTGGCGTGGCCGTTCCTCTTCTATCCGTTGATCCTGCGCCTGCTGTCGACCCGCCCGGAAGCTCCGGTGGCAGCTGTGCCGCCAAGTGCCTCCTTACTCTTCTGCGCCTATAATGAAGCGGGAGCCATGCCGGAAAAGCTGGCCAATCTGGCGATGCTGAAGGCGCGACATCCGACCCTTGAAATTCTCGCCTTCGATGATGGATCATCGGACGGCACCGGCGACCTCATCGCGGGGCAGGGCGATCTGGTGACGCTGCTGCGCGGACCGGGACGCAGCGGCAAGGCACATGGCATGAAGCAACTGGCGGCGCGGGCGCAGGGCGATGTGCTGATCTTCACCGACGCCAATGTGCTGCTGGACGCCGACGCGATCGACAATCTGCTTGCGCGTTACGCAGACCCGCAGATTGGCGGCGTGCTGGGATCGCTCCATTATATCGGCGCGCAAGACAGTGCGACGGCCTCGGTCGGTTCGCTTTATTGGCGGATTGAGGAAAAGTTGAAGGACGAGGAATCGCGGACCGGCAATGTTCTGGGCGCGGATGGCTCGATCTTTTCGATCCGGCGGAGCCACTATCCCGAATTCCCCGATAGCGTGCTGGATGACCTGACTGTGTCGATGGCGGTAGTCTTTGCCGGCAAGCGCCTCGTCAAGGCGAAGGATGTGATCGCGCGCGAACGGCTGGTGACGGCCCGAAAGGACGAATATCGGCGCAAGGTGCGGATTGCCGCCCGCGCCTGGCACACCCATGCCCATCTGCGCCCGCAATTGCGGCGCATGGGCGCGCTCGACCGGTTCAAATATGCTTCACGCAAGATCGTCCGCTGGTTTGGCGGCCTGTTCATCCTGACCGGCGCGGTGGCAGCCGGCGCACTGGCGATACGCCTGTCACCCGCGCTCTATCTGGCGGGTGCGCTGGCCGTGGCGCTGGTCATCTGGATCGGCATGCGGGCGAAGAGTGGTCCCTTCGCCGCGCTGGTCGATGTGCTGATCGCCTATGCCGCGACGTTGCAGGGCGTGGTCAAGGCGATGATGGGGCGGACCGTCACCATATGGAACCCCGCCCAATCTCGCTGACTACTGCCCCTTCACATAGACCCGCTTACCACCGATCCAGGTTTCCAGCACCTGCGTCTGGCGGATGTCGGCCGGGCGCGACGTCGAAATGTCGCGGTCGATCAGCAGGAAGTCGGCCCGTTGGCCGGGGACCAGGCTGCCGAATTTCTTTTCGGCAAATCCGGCATAGGCCGCCTGCCGGGTGAAACCGTCGAGCGCGGCCTCGAACCCGATCCGCTGCTCCGGTTTCCAGCCTCCCGCCGGTTCGCTCTTCGCGTCCTCACGGGTCATCGCCACGGCAATGCCGGCGAAGGGATTGGGGCTTTCCACCGGCACATCGGAGCCGAAGGCGAGGGGGACGCGATTGTCCAGCATCGTCTTCCACGCATAGGCGCCGTCGAGCCGCGCTTCGCCAAGACGCGCGGTGGCCATGCGCCAGTCGGATGCTTCATGGACCGGCTGCATCGACGCGATCGCGCCCAGCGGGCCGAGGCGCGGCAGGTCGGACGGCGTGATGATCTGCGCATGCTCCACGCGCCAGCGGCGATCGCCCTTATAGGTGTCGTTCAGTTCCTCGATCGCATTCAGCAATTCATGATTGGCGGCGTCGCCGATCGCGTGCACTGCGACCTGGAAATTGTCCATCGCGGCGCGACTCATGAAATTGCGCAATTGCGTGTCAGGAATCATCGGCAGGCCACGCTGGCCGGGCGCATCGGCATAGTCGGCGCGCAGCCAGGCGCCGCGCGATCCAAGTGCGCCGTCCAGCAGCAGCTTCACGCCGCCCATGCGCAGATGATCGTCATAGAGCCAGGGCGTCGGTTC
>JAGVJS010000264.1 GCA_020051025.1 Sphingobium sp.
CGCAGGGGCGGGTTCGGCCTGGGGCGCAGCCGCAGGGGCGCCACCGGTCGTCTCACCGGGCTTGCCCAGGACGCGGCGCCGCTTCACCTCAACCACGACCGTATTCTTGCGGCCATGGCTGAACTGCTGCTGCACCTGGCCGGATTCCACGGTCCGCTTGATGCCCAGCGGCTTGCGACCCAGAACCGGCTTGTCTTCCTTGCTGTCACTCATAAGTTCGAACTTAACCCTTCACTTCCGCTTCGGCCGGTTAGGCCCGCCGACGCCTTTATTCTTCGATGCTTCCGGCCCGTGCCCGTAGAGGCAATGCCTAATCGGGAACGTCCGGCGCATCAGCGGAGACATGCTCCCCATGCACGGACGCCCCGTTAGCGCAACCCAGATAGCTTTCCAAGCGGCCTATCGCCGCGCGCAGGCGCGAAGCTGCCCGCGAGTCGGTCACCGCGATATGGACGACATTATCGCGCCCCATTGCCATAGATAGGGCGTCGCGGTCCACAGGCAAGGTGATGCCTGCCAAATCCGTGCCTTCCGCTTCCTGCCCGACCCGATAGGCCTGGTCCAGCTTGCGGTTGCCGTCCGCCGCCGCATCGCCGGCATGGAGCAGCAATTGCACCTGCCCCTTGCGACAGGCAACGTCGATCTTTTCAGAACCGGTCAGCAGCATGGAAGCCCGCGCCTCCAGCCCCAGCCGGTCGAGCAGCGCCTTGCGCAGCCCCGACTCGATCAGGGCGGGCAGGTCGACCGGAATGTCGAGCGTCCCGTCCTTGAAGGAACGGGCCAACGCAGCTTTCAGCTTGCCCTTGGCCAGCGCGACGTCCAGTTCGGCGCGCGACACGCCGACCCAAGCACCCCGCCCCGGCGCCTTGGCGCGGATATCGGGCAACACCTGACCTTCGGGGCCGATGGCCAGCCGGATCAGTGTTTCGGGATCGGCGCGGTCGCCGCTCAATATGCATTTGCGTTCGGTCATGCGCGCCCCTCCGCCAAAACGGATGAAAGGGCAAGACCAACGCTGTGCGGGAGCGCTATTCTCTCATCGGGGAGTGTCCGCAACATTGGCGTCCTCCCTTGCTAGAGATTTAAAATCGACAGCCGTCAGCAGTCCCGGCCGCTGCATGCGCGACCGGGTGCAATCTGCTGACAGGATGCCGACAAAAGCCATGGAGACTTACGCTTCCTCTTCGAACCAGTGGGCGCGCGCGGCCATGATGATCTCATTGCCCTGCTCGTCCGACAGGCCATAGGCCGCCAATATGCCGCCCTTGTCGTCGCTGTTGCTGTCCGACTTGCGGCGGCGCTGATCGACGCGCTTCTTCTGCACCAGTTCGTCGGTGGCGAGGTCGGCCAGATCGTCCAGCGTCTTGATGCCCGCCTTGCCCAGCGTGACCAGCATCGCTTCGGTCAGGTGCGGGATTTCGGCCAGCGCGTCCTCGACGCCCAGATTGGTGCGTTCTTCACGGTTGGCCTGTTCGCGGCGTTCCAGCGCTTCCTGCGCACGATTCTGCAATTCCGCGGCCAGTTCCTCGTCGAAACCTTCGATCGCGGCCAGTTCGTCCACCTCGACATAGGCGACTTCTTCCAGCTCGCCAAAGCCTTCGGCGACCAGCAGCTGCGACAGCGTTTCGTCCACGTCCAGTTCGTTCTGGAACATTTCGGAGCGGGCGACGAATTCCTTCTGGCGCTTCTCGCTGGCGTCAGCTTCGGTCATGATGTCGATCGCCTTGCCGGTCAGCTGGCTGGCGAGACGGACATTCTGGCCACGACGACCGATGGCGAGCGACAGCTGATCGTCGGGGACGACGACTTCGATACGCTCTTCTTCTTCATCGATGACGACGCGGGCGACCTGCGCGGGCTGCAATGCGTTGACAACGAAGGTCGCGGTATCTTCCGACCAGGGGATGATGTCGATCTTTTCGCCCTGCATTTCCTGCACGACGGCCTGCACACGGCTGCCCTTCATGCCGACGCAGGCACCGACCGGATCGATGCTGCCGTCGCGGCTGATGACGCCGATCTTGGCGCGCGAACCCGGATCGCGGGCGGCGGCCATGATGGTGATGACGCCGTCGTAGATTTCGGGGACTTCCTGCGCGAACAGCTTCTTCATGAACTCAGGATGCGCGCGGCTGAGGAAAATCTGCGGCCCGCGATTTTCGCGACGCACGTTCAGCACCACCGACCGGATGCGGTCGCCGACGCGAACCACTTCGCGCGGGATCTGCTGGTCGCGGCGGATCACGCCTTCGGCGCGGCCCAGATTGACGACGACATGGCCGAATTCGACCGACTTGACGACGCCGGTGATGATCTCACCCACGCGATCCTTATATTCGTCGAACTGGCGCTCGCGCTCGGCGTCGCGGACCTTCTGGAAGATCACCTGCTTGGCCGACTGGGCGTCGATGCGACCCAGATCGATCGGGGGCAGCGGATCGACGATGAAGTCGCCGACGACGGCGTCCTTCTTCAGCTTGGCGGCCTGCTTGAGGTCCACCTGCTTGAAATAATCCTCGACCAGCTCGACCACTTCTACGACGCGCCACAGGCGCAGGTCACCGCTGTCCGGGTCCAGCTTGGCGCGAATGTCGTTCTCGGCGCCGTAGCGGGCGCGCGCGGCGCGCTGGATCGCGTCTTCCATCGCCTCGATGACGATGGCCTTGTCGATCATCTTTTCGCTGGCCACCGAATTGGCGATGGCGATCAGTTCGGCCCGATTGGCGGAAATGGCGTTGGCCATGACTTTATGAACCCTTATTCTTCGGTTTCAAATTCATCCGCCCCATCGGAAGAGAGCGGCATGCTAGCAGAAATCAGCTTGTCGGTCAGCACCAGCTTGGCGTCGCCGATCAACGAGAATGGAATGACGACATCGCCGGCCTTCGCGTCGGTGAAGAGGACATCCTCTCCCTCCGCGCCGTTCAGGATGCCGCGAAAGCTCTTGCGCCCCTCGACGATCTCGGTCGCATTGATCTTCGCTTCATGGCCAGCCCATTCGACAAAGTCGTGCAGGCGGGTCAGCGGGCGGTCGATGCCGGGCGAGCTGACTTCGAGGCGATAGGCCTCCTCGATCGGGTCGACCTCATCCATCACGTCCGAAATCCGGCGCGAAATGGTGGCGCAATCCTCGATCACCAGCTGCTTGGTCTTCGGATTTTCGGCCATGATCTGAAGCGTATATTCGTCGCCCGACCCGAAAAGCTTGATGCGCACAAGGTCGAAGCCCAAAGCCTTTACCTCGGGTTCGATCAGCGCGGTCAGTTCGGCGATGTCCGCCATGCAGTCTCCGAAAACAAAATTGCGTGCCTCCACCGCGCCGCGAGCGATCTGCCCGCGACCCTGACATGTTTGACGATGTAAGGAAGCAAGAGCGATATAGGCATGGTGCGGGAAATCTGCAACATTATTCGTGCCCGATCATTTCCTGCGCATCATCCTGCGCGCCCAGCCCATCATGGAGACGAATATGCGCCATTTGACGCTCGCCGCCCTGCCCCTCCTCCTGATCGCCTGCTCCGGCGAAGGCGCCAACAGCCAGACCACAGCGCCGGGCGAAAAGCCGTTCAAGACGTCCGTCATCGCCGACTTCGATTCGCCCTGGGCCATGACCTTCCTGCCGGACGGTCGCGCGCTGGTGACGGAGAAGGCGGGCGAGATGATTTTGTTCGATCCCAAGAACGGCACCAAGATCCCGGTCGCCGGCATCCCGAAGGTCGACAGCGCAGGGCAAGGCGCGCTGATGGACGTCGTCCTTTCGCCGACCTACGCTAAGGACAAGGCCGTCTATTTCAGTTTTTCCGAAGAGCGCGACGGCCTCAAGGGCGTCGCGCTGGCAAAGGGTGCCTTCAATCAGGCCGCCGACGGCACGACGAAGCTGGACGGCGTAACCGTCATTTTCCGCGCCAGCCCCTATGTCGAGGGCAATGGCCATTATTCCGGCCGCATCGCCTTCTCGCCCGATGGCAAATATCTCTTCTTCACCAATGGTGAGCGGCAGAAATTCGATCCGGCGCAAGATCCCAAGTCCACGCTGGGCAAGGTGCTGCGCCTAAACCTTGATGGCACGCCGGCCGCGAACAATCCGCTGAGCGCCAAGGGCTTCAACCCCGCCATCTGGTCCTACGGCCATCGCAACTTGCTCGGCATCGCCTTCGACAAGGATGGCCGCCTGTGGGAGCAGGAAATGGGGCCGAAGGGCGGCGACGAGGTCAACCTCATCAAGCCGGGCCTGAATTACGGCTACCCCAAGGTGTCGAACGGCGATCACTATGATGGCAAGCCCATCCCCGACCATGCGCCGGGCGACGGGTTCGAAGCGCCCAAAGTCTGGTGGAACCCGGTCATATCACCGGGCGGGCTGCTCTATTATAGCGGAACCGCCTTCCCGATGTGGCAGGGATCGCTGTTCATCGGCGGGCTGTCCAGCCAGAGCCTCGTCCGCGTGAAGCTGAACGGCGAGCAGGCGGAAAAGGCCGACCAGTGGGATATGGGCGCCCGCATCCGCGAAGTCGAACAAGGCCCGGACGGCGCGCTCTGGCTGCTGGAGGATGGCGGCAAGTCGCAGGGCCGGATGCTGAAACTGACGCCGATTGGGTGACGACTACAGCCCCTCCCGGCGGAGGGAGGGGCTGTCGATCAAGTCCGTTCAGAACCGCAGCGACGCCCCGACATAGAAGGTGCGGCCATAGCGTTCATTCTGGATCACCCAGTCGCGCACGCCGGCCTGATATTGGCGGGTCGGCTCGTCAGTCAGATTCTGCCCTTCGGCGAAGACCCGCACATTCTTCGTCAGGTCAACGCCGATCTTCGCGTCCAGGCGGCGCAGGTCATCATTATATTGATCGTTCAGGCGCACATCGCCCGCCGACAGCAGCGCGCGGCCGGTATGGTGATAGGCGACCGAGGCTTCCACGATGCCCTTCTGATAGAAGAGCTGCGCGCCCCAGAGCAGCTTGGACTGTTCGGGGAAGGCCACCGTGCCCCGTTCCGGCATCCGCAGCGTCGAATCGATCAGCGTGACGTTGAGGTTCACGCCCAGCCCGGACAGCAGCCCCGGCAGGAAGGTAAACTGCTGCTGGTAAGCTGCCTCCAGCCCGATGATGTCGCCCTTGTCCGCGTTCAGCGTCTGGCTGAAATTGATGCGGTCATAGGCAACCCCGCCAAAGCTGCCGCCGTTGATGGTGTAGCTTTGCGTGAAGATCGGGTTCTGGATGAACTTGGCGAAGGCGCCGACGCTCAGCAGCCCACCCGGCGCGAAATACCATTCGGCCGACATGTCGAGATTGTCTGCGACATAGGGCTTGAGCGCCGGATTGCCGCTGTCGACGCTGGCCTCATTATCCTCGACCGTGACGGTGCCGCCCGGCGACAGGTCGGCATAGCTCGGCCGGCCGACGCTGCGCGAATAGGCCAGGCGGAAGACGGTGTTGTCGGACGGCGTCGCCCGCACGACCAGGCTGGGCAGCCAGTTGGTATAGCGCGTCTTGCCCGACGTCGGGCTGACCACGCCATCGGTCAGCAGATAGCCGGTCACGTCCAGTTCCGTCCGCTCGACCCGCAGGCCGCCGGTGACGGCGATCGACCCGAAGTCCAGATTGGCCATGGCATAGCCGGCATAGACATTTTCGCTGAGGTTGAAGTCGCTCAGCGTCTCGTTCGCCAGCGTCGTGGCTTCGTTCAGCACGAACTGCGCGCCGCCCAGCTTACCCTGCGTATAGGCGCTGATCAGGTCTGCATCGATCACCGGGCCAAGGAAATAATTGCGTCCATTGCCCAGTTTCACGATCACGTCGTCACCCGACAGGCCATCGAGCGTGAAGCGATTGGCGCTGCTGCCCCGGCCATAGACGGCGTTGGACGAATCGAACATCTTGTCGGTCCAGCAGCCATTGGCGCCGAATTTCACGAAACTGTTCTGGCCGATAGCGGGCAGCTTGCCGGTCAGATCGAGCCGGCCCTGCCAGGTCTTTTCCAGACCATATTCGTCCTGCTGCGAATATTGGCGGAACCCCATGCCGGACGGGGCCAGATAGCCGTCGACCGGCACGGCGGAAAACAGCTTGTTGGAAAAGTCGACCGCGACATCACCCGGATTGCCGCGGAACTGCCAGAGCGTGTTCGGTTCGATCACCTCATTGCGAGTGCGCGCCGCGCCGAAATCCAGCGACCAGTTATCGGTCAGGTCCGCCTTGCCGCCCGCCATGATGGAAAGGACCGACTTTTCCTTATATTCCAGCCGCAGGTCGGACCGCTGCTCGCTGGTCGAGGCCACGCCGGTCAGGCCGTTCGCATCCCAGTCGATATCGGAAAAATCGAGGCGGAAGCGCTGGCGATATTCATCCTCGCTGAACTTGGAATAGATGCCGCGCACATAGAGTTGCACGCTTTCCCCACGCCAGTCGAACGATCCGGCCGCGCCGATCCGCTCGCGCTTCAGCCGATAATCATTATATTTGATATTGACCGGCACGGCGCCCCGCGCGGCGTTGGCATCCGGCGCCCAGTCGTCGGGATAGAGACCATAGCTGGTATAGGTGCGGTCGGAATAGCTGGCGCCCAGCAACAGGCCGAACTGTTCGTCCGCGCCGAAGCGGGTGCCGATGGTCACGTCGCCCTTGATAGGCTGGTCGCCCTTGCGCAATTCCTGATAGCCGACCTGCCCGTTTGCCTGAAAGATGAAGCGATCGTCAAAATCGAAGGCTGTCTGCGTCACCAGATTGATGGTCGCGCCGATGCCCTGCCCGGTCAGGTCGGCGGTCTTCACCTTGGCGACCTCGACCTGCTTCAACAGCTGGCCCGACAGGATATCGAGCGGCAGGCGGCGGTCGAGGCCATCCGGATTGCCGATCTCGAACCCGTTGATCGTATAGCCGTTGAGGCTGGAGGGCACGCCGCGCACCGCGACATAGCGGCCTTCGCCCTGATCATATTGTACGCCGACACCCGGCAAACGCTCGACCGCTTCGGCGACATTCTTGTCGGGCAGCTGCCCCATATCGTCCGATGCGGTGACGTCGATGATGCCGAGCGCTGCGCGCTTCTGCTCGATCGATCGCTGCAACTGGGCGCGCTGGCCGGTGACGACGATCGCCTCGCCCTCGTCACCGGGCAAGGCGTCCTGCGCAGAGGCGGTGCCGGCAATCGCAAGCGCGAACAGGCTGATCGAAGTAGGCAGGATATATTTCATGATGCGTCCCCTTTTGCTTGGGGGCGCGACTAGAAAGGCTGCGCGTCAGCCACGTTGCCGAAGCACGTCATTTACATGACACAGAAATGATAGCTTCATGTCATGCAAGCAGATCACGGGCAATGGAACGAAAAACGGGGCCAAATCGGCCCCGCTTCCTGTTATACCAGCCGGCTCTGTTTCACCGCCGCCGCGATGAAACTGGCGAAGAGCGGGTGCGGATCGAACGGCTTGGATTTCAGTTCCGGGTGGAACTGCACGCCCACGAACCAGGGATGGTCCGGTCGCTCGACGATTTCGGGCAGCGTACCGTCCGGCGACATGCCCGAGAAGATCAGGCCGCCCTTTTCAAGGCGATCGCGATAGCCGGCATTAACCTCATAGCGATGGCGGTGCCGCTCGCTGATGTCGTTGCTGCCATAAATACCCGCGACCACGCTGTTGCCGGTCAGCTTGGCGGGATAGGCGCCCAGACGCATCGTGCCGCCCAGATCGGTGTCGGCCGTGCGCTTCTGAAGACCTTCCTTGCCCATCCATTCGGTGATGAGGCCGACGACCGGCTCAGACGTCTCGCCAAATTCCGTCGTGGACGCTTCGGCGATGCCCGCCGTGTTCCGCGCACCTTCGATACAGGCCATCTGCATGCCAAGGCAGATGCCGAAGAAGGGCACATTGCGTTCGCGCGCAAATTTGACCGATTCGATCTTGCCTTCCGACCCGCGCACACCAAAGCCGCCAGGGACCAGAATGCCGTGCATCGGTTCCAGGCTGGCGACGATGTCGTCACCCTTTTCGAACAGCTCCGCGTCGATCCACTTGACCTTCACCTTCACCCGATTGGCCAGGCCACCATGGTTCAGCGCCTCATAGAGCGATTTATACGCGTCCAGCAGGCCGACATATTTGCCGACCACGCCGATGGTGACTTCACCTTCGGGGTTCTGCTGGCGGTCCATGATGTCGTCCCAGCGTTCCAGCTTGGGCGCGGGCGCATCCTTGATGCCGAAGGCGCGCAGCACTTCGGCGTCCAGTCCTTCGGCATGATATTGATGCGGCACGGCATAGATGCTGCTGGCGTCGAGCGCGGGGATGACCGCTTCGGGACGCACGTTGCAGAACAGCGCGATCTTCTTGCGCTCGCTGTCGGGCAGTGGATGCTCGCAACGGCACAGCAGGATATCGGGCTGGATGCCGAGCGAGGTGAGGTCGCGCACGCTGCGCTGGGTCGGCTTGGTCTTCAGCTCGCCCGCCGCCGCGATGTACGGCACCAGCGTGACGTGAACGAAGATCGACTGGCCGCGATCCAGATCATTATGCAGCTGGCGAATCGCCTCCATGAAGGGCAGCGATTCGATGTCGCCCACCGTGCCGCCGATTTCGCACAGCACGAAGTCGAGGTCTTCAGTGTCGGCGGTGGCGAACGCCTTGATCTCGTCGGTGACGTGCGGAATGACCTGCACCGTCGCGCCCAGATAGTCGCCGCGCCGCTCGCGCTGGATGATCGTCTGATAGACGCGGCCCTGCGTCACATTGTCCGACTGGCGCGCCGAAACCCCGGTGAAGCGCTCATAATGACCCAGGTCGAGGTCGGTTTCGGCCCCGTCGTCGGTCACATAGACTTCGCCATGCTGGTAGGGCGACATCGTGCCCGGATCGACGTTGAGATAGGGGTCGAACTTGCGGATTCGCACACGGAAACCTCGCGCTTGCAACAGGGCTGCGAGCGATGCGGCCATAAGGCCCTTGCCAAGCGAGGAGACCACGCCGCCGGTGATGAAAATATACCGCGTCATGGGAAGAGAGGCTTAGCCTTTCGGAACAACAAAGGGCAAGCGCGCGAATCCACGCGCGCTTGAAAAAAGATCGAAAGATCGACGGAAGGTTTAGTTGGCGAGCGGAACCGCGCCATTGGCAGCAGGTGCCGATGCCGCATTGCTCGCCGCGCCGGCCAGCGGATCGGCATTGGGGGCCGCCGGGGCACCCTGCGTGGCCGGAGCCTGCTTCACCAGCGAAGTGTCGATGTCGCTGGGCGCATGGCGCACGGCGGCGATCACCGCCATCACGACCGACAGCAACACGAAGATGCTGGCCAGTACGGTGGTCGAACGGGTCAGGAAATCCGCCGCGCCGCGCGCCGACATCAGGCCCGCCGGGCTGCCACCCACGCCCAGACCGCCGCCTTCCGACTTCTGCATCAGGATGACGGTGACCAGCAGGGCGGCGATGATCGCCTGCACGACGAGAAGGAAGGTGAACATGGCGAATTTCTGTCCGGTGAAGGAGTGCGTTGGCGCGCACATAGCGACGATGGGGCGCGGGGGCAACCTTGTCTGCCCCCTCCCTTGCTACACCGATGTCCGTTCGTTTCGAGCGAAGTCGAGAAACAGCTGGCGCACAGGCTTCTCGACTTCGCTCGAAGCGAACGGGGACAAGGGGATTATCAGGCCGCAGCCGCCAGCCGGCCATCGGCCGCTTCGATGATCGGCGCGAATTTCGCCGCGGTCAGGCTGGCGCCGCCCACCAGCCCGCCATCGACGTCGGCAATGGCCATCAGGTCGGCGGCATTCTCGCCGGTCATCGACCCGCCATAGAGGATTCGCACCTTGTCCGCCTCAGCGCCGATCCGGCTGGCGAGCGCCCCGCGCAGGGCGGCGTGCATGGTGGCGACCGCTTCCATCGTCGGAATGCGGCCGGTGCCGATCGCCCAGATCGGTTCGTAGGCGACCGCCAGCCAGTCGGCAGAGGCGCCCTCAGGCAGCGACGCGAGCAACTGGTCGGCCACGACCTGCTCCGCTTTGCCGGCATCCCGCACGGCCAGCGTTTCGCCCACGCACAGGATGACGTTGATGCCCGCCTGATGCGCGGCGACCGATTTGGCCGCGATGTCCGCATTGGTTTCGCCCCGCGCCTCGCGCCGTTCGCTATGGCCGGTGATGACCCAGGTGGCGCCTGCCTCGGCCAGCATTTCCGCCGACAGCGACCCGGTATAGGCCCCGCTGAAATCCATATGGCAATTCTGCGCGCCGATGAACGCAGCGCCGCGCCGTTCGGACCCGGCCATGATCAGCGTCGCGGGCAGGCACAGGCCTACCTCCACCCCCGGATGGGCCGCGGCAATCTCCCCGATCGCCTCGACCTCGTCGAGATGCGCGCGCATCCCGTTCATCTTCCAATTGCCGACAACCAGCTTGCGCCTGCCCATCAATCCGTTCCTTGTGATTATTGCTGCACGTCGCCCCCTGCCCTTCCGCCGTCGGGCCTTTACCCGTACGTCTCCTCGAAAGAGCAGGCTGCTGCCACAGCCGATGAACGGCGCTCGCGCATTTGTCCAGTCCAAGCCTTGCCGCCGCGCGCATCCGCCCTTAAAGCGGGCCGCCACACAGCCGCAGTTCCGGAACCCCCATGCTTTCTGTCTTTCGCAGCTTCATCCGCTCCAAGTTCGGCGCCATCTTCGCCATCCTCTTCCTGGGGGTGATCGCTGCGGCCTTCATCATGGGGGACATTACGAGCGGCAAGTTCGGCGGCTCCATCACCGGCGGCGGCACCGCCGCCAAGGCCGGCGGCTATAAGCTGAGCGAAACCGAATTGCAGGATCGCGTCCAGCGCGTGTTCGAAAATGCGCGCCGCTCCAACCCCGGCATCCAGATCGGCGATTTCTTCGCGCAGGGCGGCGGCAAACAGGTCTATGATCAGTTGGTCGCCTCGCTGACGCTGCGCGCCTTTGCCGACGATCAGGGCGTGCATATTTCAAAGCGGTTGGTCGATGCGCAGATCGCGCAGATCCCCGCCTTTCAGGATGCCGCCGGCAATTTCAGCAATGAGAATTTCCGCGCCCTGCTGGCCCGCGAACGGCTGACCGAACAGGCGCTGCGCGACGATATCAGCCGCGAAATCCTCCAGCGCCAGCTGCTCAGCCCCGTCGGCCTCGGCGTCAAGCTGACCGACAGCCTGGTCCTGCCCTATGCTTCGTTGCTGCTGGAAGCGCGTCAGGGCACGGTCGCGGCCATCCCGGCCGTCGCCTTCCTGGACGAAAAGAACCCGACCGACGCCCAGTTGGCCGATTTCTACAAGAAGAACGCCAGCCGCTACACGATTCCCGAACAGCGCCGCATCCGCTATGCCGTGATCGACGCGGAACGCTTCGCGCAGGCAGCCCAGCCGACCGACGCGGACATCAGCACCTATTATAATCAGAACAAGGCGACCTACGCCGCCAGGCAGAGCCGCAGCATCGAACAGCTGGTGCTGCCGACGCAGGCCGGTGCCAAGGCGATCGCCGATCAGGTAAAGGCTGGCAAGAGCCTCGCCGACGCCGCAAAGGGTGCCGGCCTCGCCGCCTCCACCTTCGCTGACCAGAGCCGCGAGGCGCTGACGGGTTCCGCCGGCAAGTCC
>JAGVJS010000075.1 GCA_020051025.1 Sphingobium sp.
CCGTCGCCTTCCCCGGCCGCGATGTTGCGGCACTGCGCGCGAAGCTGTGGCAGGCAAAGATCGCCACCGCCGCGTCGAAGGTCGGCGGCATGCCGGCGATCCGCTTTTCGCCCCATGTCTATAATAGCGATGAGGATGTTGCAGCGGTGATCGAGGGGCTGCGGGCGGGGTAAGCGACGGCTGTCGGTCAATTAAGAACAATCTGTGCTCCTGCGAAAGCAGGAGCCTAGGGGCGGCCTTATCGCTTCTTTGCCCTGGGTTCCTGCCTTCGCAGGAAAACGGTTGAGTTCAAACCCAACCGTCCGCAAACCACCCAAAGCCGCCCTGCTTTACAAAAGCGCAATATCTCCTTGCCCCGCGGCCCGACCTTTCTATGGTGCGGCCCGTCGCTGATAATATACCATATCCTTGCAAGGAGCCTTCTCCGATGCGGTCTGCCGCTATCCTGTCCTTCGCCTCCCTCATCGCGCTCGCCGCCCCTGCCCTGGCGCAGAAGGATGCTCCCGACGCCGCCAGGCATCATGCCGACAAAGTCGCCGAAGAGGTCGCGGCCAACTGGGCCAGCGCGCCGGTCGAGGAAGTGACGCAAAGCAGCAAGGGCACGGCCCGCGTCGATGGTAAATCGATTCCCTACACCCAGACCGCCGGAACGCTGACCATCCGCGACGAAAAGGGCAAGCCCGTCGCCAGCATGTTCTACACCGCCTATACGGCCGCCGGTAAGAACCGCCCCGTCACCTTCTTCTATAATGGCGGCCCCGGTTCGTCGTCGCTGTGGCTGCGCATGGGCAGCTTCGCGCCCGAACATGTCCGCACCGGCAATCCCGAAGCGGCGAAACCCGCCCCTTTCGATGTCGGACCCAATAATGACAGCCTGATCGGCAGCACCGACATGGTGTTCCTCGACACGATCGGGTCGGGCTATTCCCGCATATTGGGCGACGCCAAACCATCCGATTTCTACAGCGTCGATGGCGATGTGGACGCCTTTGCCAAGGCGATCATCCGCTACACCACCAAGAATGCCCGCTGGGCGTCGCCCAAATATATTTTCGGCGAAAGCTATGGCACGACCCGGTCGGGCGCGCTCGCCTATCAGCTGGAGGATCGCGGGCTGACGCTGAATGGCGTGGTGCTGCTGTCATCGATCATGAATTACGGCATCCGCCAGTCGGGCTTCGACGCGATCCATGTCGGCTATCTGCCCAGCTACGCCGCGACCGCCTGGTATCATAATCGCGTGCCCGGCGGCCGTCCCGAAAGCCTGGAAGCCTTTGTCGAGGAGGCCCGCGTCTTTGCCAATGGCGCCTATGCCACGGCGCTGCTGAAGGGATCGGACATCAGCGCGCAGGAGACTGACGCGATCGCCCAACAGCTTAGCCGCTTCACCGGCCTGTCGGTCGATTATCTCAAGCGCGCCAATCTGCGCGTCAGCCTGTCCCGCTTCCGCAAGGAATTGCTGCGCGAGCGCCATGAGACGATCGGCCGTTTCGACAGCCGCTACAAGGGGATCGACGCCGACGCGGCGGGCGAGGAACCGGAATATGATCCGTCCAGCACCGGCATCACCGGCCTTTATGTCGGCAGCTTCCTGGATCAGGTGACGAACAAGATCGGTTACAAGACCGACCTGTCCTATCGCCTGAGCGCACGGGAAGGCGGCGACTTCAAATGGGACTGGAGCCATTCGCCCCCGGAAGGCGGGAAGCAGAATGTCGCGGACATGACCGCGGACCTGAGCGCCGCGATGCGCACCAACCCGCATATGCGGGTGCTGTCTCTGAACGGCTGGTACGACATGGCCACGCCCTTCTTCTCGACCGAGCGTGACCTCAAGCACATGATGCTGGAGCCGACGTTGCGCCAGAACCTCCAGTTCAAATATTATCCGGCGGGCCACATGGTCTATCTGAACCCGGAAGCGCTGCACCAGATGCGGCTGGATATGGAGCGCTATTACGCCGAGGGCGCGCGCTGATTGCATCGGGCGCGGGGCCGGGCCATAATCGCCATTGAAGCGCCACTGTTATAGTCACATATAACAGCGTGTGCGAATGTCTTTGGGAGATCACATGGCCAGCACCGCGCCCACCACGACTGCGACTGCCGACACGCTGAACCTGACCCCGCCCGATCCGGTGCCGGCGGTCGCGCCCGAAAAGGCGGCGGGCCTTGTCCCGATCGAGGATGAGAAGAAGTCGAAGCTGGACGAAAAGGTCGACGCCTTCGTCGCCGATCTGGTCGCGCAGGACGCCAATTCGCCGGAGTTCGGCGCGCGTGTCGATCAGCTGACCAATATGGGCCGCAAGGAAATTGCCGAGGCGGCGGGCCATTCCAACCGCTTCCTCGACCGCCCGGTCCGGGCGATGGACAGCGATACGAAGGTCGGCGCGGACCTGGCCGAACTGCGCCGCACGGTGGAGGATCTGGACCCCGGCAAGCGCGGCAACCTGCTGGCGCCCAAGAAGCTGTTCGGCATCATCCCCTTCGGCAACAAGATGCGCGACTATTTCGACGGCTATAAGAGCGCGCAGGGCCATATCAATTCGATCCTGGGATCGCTGGCCAGCGGCAAGGATGTGCTGATCAAGGATAATGCCGCCATCGATGTCGAGCGGCAGAATATGTGGGCCACCATGGGTCGTCTGGAACAGATGATCCACATCAGCAAGACGATGGACGCGCGGCTGGAATCCAAGGCGCTGGAGCTGGATGCGACCGATCCGGCGAAGGCCAAGGCGATCCGTGAAAGCGCGCTTTTCTATATTCGCCAGCGCACGCAGGATCTGCTGACCCAGATGGCGGTAACGGTGCAGGGCTATCTGGCGCTCGATCTGGTCAAGAAGAATAATGTCGAACTGGTGAAGGGCGTGGACCGTGCGAGCACCACGACGGTCGCGGCGCTGCGCACGGCAGTGACGGTGGCGCAGGCGCTGGCCGGGCAACGGCTGGTGCTGGAACAGATCA
>JAGVJS010000117.1 GCA_020051025.1 Sphingobium sp.
CACGCAGGGCCGCGCGCGCGCCCGTGTCGAGGCCAAGCCGGGTCGCGCTTTCCGGGGATTCGGCCAGGCGTCCGTAGAAGAAATCGTCCAGCATCGTGCGGAAGCGGGTGTCGGCGCTGGCGCCTTGCGCAAAAGCGTTGGGCGTGGCGGCGGCGAGGGCGGTGGCGCCGCTGGTGGCGAGAAATTGGCGTCGGTTCACGACAGGGGACTCCATTATGGGATTGATGGGCGGCAAGGGGGCGCCGCCCGCGACGCGCTCTTTTGACGGCTGTGCAACAGCTTGGCTAGACCTGCAATTGAACCGAACGGGCCTCGCGCTCTGATAAGCCCAGCTTGTGAGCAGGATGGATCGTTGCGGCTGTCCCGCCGTTTCCTCCTGCGATATGGCGCGCGTGCCGTAACCGGAGGGAGAAGCCGATGTCCTACACGCTCATCACCGCCAACCGCAATTATAGCAGCTGGTCGCTGCGCCCCTGGGTGCTGATGCAGGCGCTGGCCATTCCGTTCGAGGATCGGCTGGAACCCTTTGCCGCCGCGACCAATTATGCCGCTTTCCGCAGCTTCTCGCCCACCGGGCAGGTTCCCGCGCTGGTCGATGGAGAGCGTACCGTCTGGGACTCGCTCGGCATCATCCTCTATCTGGCCGATCGCCATCCCGGCGTCTGGCCGGCGGATGAGGCCGCGCGCGCTTTCGCCCAGTGCGCCGCCGCCGAAATGCACAGCGGCTTCATCACGCTGCGCAACGACTGCACCATGAATGTCGGCGTCCGGGTCGAACCGCATATGCACTCGCCCGCGCTGAACAAGGATATCGCCCGGCTACGCGAATTGTGGGAGCAGGGGCTGGATCGCTTCGGCGGGCCGTTCCTGGCCGGCAAGACTTTCACCGCGGTCGACGCCTTCTATGCGCCGGTCGCTTTTCGCGTGCGAACCTATGGGCTGGACGTCGGCCCGATTGCGCAGGTCTGGGTCGATCATATGCTCGCCCATCCCGCCATGCAGCAATGGGAAAAGGAAGCGTTGGCAGAGACATGGCGCGAAGAAAGCCATGAAGCGGAGATGGGTGCGGCCGGCCGGATATTGGAGGATTATAGGGCAGTGTAACATTCTTGCCCGCCTGACAGCAAAAACAGGGCAAATCGGTCGTTCACCCCCTTTCCCGATCCTTCGGACGGGTCTAGGGGGTGGACATTATGGTAAAGTCTCGCACCCTGTATGAAAAGATCTGGGACGCGCACGTTGTCGAACGGCGTCCCGATGGCACCTGCCTCATCTATATCGACCGGCACCTCGTCCATGAAGTGACGTCGCCGCAGGCGTTTGAGGGGCTACGCCTTGCCGGCCGCAAGGTGCGCCGGCCCGATCTGACGCTGGCGGTGCCGGATCATAACCTGCCCACCACCCCGCGCCGCGACGCGGATGGCAAGCGCATCCCGATCGCTGACCCGGAAAGCGCGCAGCAGTTGGCCGCACTGGAACGCAATGCGCCGGAATTTGGCGTGCGCCTGATCGGGGACGCGGATCTGGAACAGGGCATCGTCCATGTCGTCGGCCCGGAGCAAGGCTTTACGCTTCCTGGCACCACATTGGTCTGCGGCGACAGCCATACGTCCTCGCATGGCGCGCTGGGTGCGCTGGCCTTCGGCATCGGCACGTCGGAGGTGGAGCATGTGCTCGCCACCCAGACATTGCTGCTGAAGCAGTCGAAGACGATGGAAGTTGTGGTCGATGGCGAACTGGCGCCCGGCGTCACGCCCAAGGACGTCGCGCTGGCGATCTGCGGCAGGATCGGCACGGCCGGAGGCACCGGCTATGTCATGGAATATCGCGGCTCGGTGTTCCGCGACATGTCGATCGAAGGGCGGCTGACCGTCGCCAATATGTCGATCGAGGCGGGCGCGCGCTCCGGCTTGTTCGCCCCGGACGAAAAGACCTTCGCTTATATCGAGGGCCGCCCGATGGCGCCCAAGGGCGCGGATTTCGACGCGGCGGTCGCATATTGGAAGACGCTGGCGACTGACGAGGGCGCCGTGTTCGACAAGACCGTCGTGATCGACGCCGCCGACATCGTGCCCAACGTCACCTGGGGCACCAGCCCGGAAGACGTTGTGGCCGTGACCGGCGTGGTGCCCGATCCCAGCAGCTTTGCCGACCCGTCCAAGCAGGCCGCCGCGCAAAAGTCGCTCGACTATATGGGCCTGACCGCCGGACAGAAAATGGCCGACGTCGCCATCGAGCATGTCTTCATCGGCAGCTGCACCAACAGCCGGATCGAGGATCTGCGCGCTGCCGCTTCGCTGCTCAAGGGGCGGCATATCGCGGCCGGCATCAAGCATGCGATGGTCGTGCCGGGTTCGGGGCTGGTCAAGCAAATGGCCGAATCCGAAGGGCTGGACCGCATCTTCCTGGACGCCGGGTTCGAATGGCGCGAGCCAGGCTGCTCGGCGTGCCTCGGCATGAACCCGGACAAGGTGCCGGCGGGCGAGCGCTGCGCATCGACCAGCAACCGCAATTTCATGGGCCGTCAGGGACCGGGTTCGCGCACCCATCTGGTGTCGCCCGAAATGGCGGCGGCGGCGGCCATCACCGGCCGGCTGACCGACGTGCGCGAACTGTTGAAGGAAGAAAAGGGTCTGGTCGCATGAAGAAGATTTTCTGGCTGCTGACGCTGGGCGCGCTGGCGAGCGCGGCGATGGCCGCGACCCTGGGCCGCGCCGAAGATACGCCAGCGGTTGAGGCGAAGAAGGTTCACTGATGGACAAGCTGACGACCGTCGACGGCCGCGCCTATCCGTTCGGGATGAAGAATGTCGACACCGACATCGTCATCCCGGCACATTGGCTGAAGACCATTTCGCGCAACGGCCTTGGCAAGGGTGCGTTCGAAGTGCTGCGCAAGGAGCCGGGCAACGTCTTTGACGATCCCGACTATGCCGGCAGCCCGATCCTGATCGCGGGCGACAATTTCGGCTGTGGCTCCAGCCGCGAACATGCCGCCTGGGCGCTCGGCGACCTCGGCATCAAGGTGGTGATCGCGCCCAGCTTCTCCGACATTTTTTCCGGCAATGCGTTCAAGAATGGCATTTTGACCGTCGTGCTGCCGCAGGAGGCGGTCGACCGGCTGCTGGAAGTGGCGAAGACCGACCCGATCCATGTCGATCTGGACGCGCAGACCGTCACCACCCAGTTTCAGGATCGCTTCGCCTTCGAAATCGACCCGTTCCGCAAACATTGCCTGCTCGGCGGTCTGGACGAAATCGGCCTTACGCTGGGCGAAGTGGACGTGATCGACAGCTATGAGGCGACAGTTGCGCAGGACCGTCCGTGGATCGTTCCCGCCGCCGTTGCGTAATTTCCCGCTTCTGCCTATCTCTTGCTTTAGATACCGCTTGCAACAGGGCTTTTGACGCATGACCACCTTCGACGATCGCGAACGGGCGTTCGAAAATATGTTCGCTCATGATCAGGAAATGCAGTTCCGCATCCAGGCGCGCCGTAACCGGCTGCTGGGCGAATGGGCTGCTGCGAAGATGGGCCTGACGCCGGAAGAGACCGACGCCTATGCCAAGGCGGTGGTGCAGGCCGATTTCGAGGAAGCTGGCGACGAGGATGTGATCCGCAAGCTGCTGGGCGACATGACCTCGGCGGGACTTGAGATCGACGAAGCTGGCGTGCGCACCGCGCTGGACGAGCAGGCGGTCGTCGCCCGTCGCATGTTCATCGAAGCGCAGTAAGGATTACGCGACCATGCCGATGGCGGCCGACGATATTGCGGACATGATCAAGGCCGCCATTCCCGATGCGCAGGTCGAGATTACCGACCTGGCCGGCGATGGCGATCATTATGCGGCCAAGGTGGTGGCGGAAAGCTTTCGCGGGCTGAGCCGCGTCGCGCAGCAGCGCGCCGTCTATGCTGCGCTGGGCGGACGGATGGGGGGCGTGCTTCACGCCTTGCAACTGACCACTGCCGTTCCCAATTAACGAGCCAGAGATTTGCGCCCGCGACCGGGCGCCAGACAGGAATGGAAATTTCACATGACCGACGCCGTGCAGCAGCGGATCGCCGAGATCGTCAAGGGCAATGATGTGGTGCTCTTCATGAAGGGTACGCCGCTTTTCCCCCAGTGCGGCTTTTCCAGCCGCGCCATCGCCATCCTGGAACATCTGGGCGTGACCTATGAAACGGTCGACGTATTGCAGGATCAGGCCGTGCGTCAGGGCATCAAGGCCTTTTCCGACTGGCCGACCATCCCGCAGCTCTATGTGAAGGGCGAGTTTGTCGGCGGCAGCGATATCATGATGGAAATGTACGAAGCGGGCGAACTGAGCCAGCTGATGGCCGATCAGGGCATCGCCGCCACCAACTGAGCGCGGCGCGATTGAAAAAACAAAAAGGCGGTCCGGTTCGGGCCGCCTTTTTGTTTCCCCTGCGTCCCTCGGATGGCGAGGGGAAGCGCTCTCACTCTTCCCCGAATCTCACTCTTCCCCGAACTTGTCCTCGACCAGGCCGACCAGCTTGCCAAGGGAATCGACGGCTTCGGGGCCGGTGGCCTTGATGGTGATATGGTCGCCCATGGCAGCGCCCAGCATCATCAGGCCCATGATGGAGGTGCCGGTGACATGGTTGCCGTCCTTGCTGACGGTGATGTCGGCGGGCAGGCCGCTGGCCAGGGTCACGAATTTGGCGCTGGCGCGGGCGTGAAGGCCGCGCTTGTTGCTGATGCGGACTTCCTGGCTGATTTCATTCATGTGCTGCTGCCCAACAGTTCCGACGCTACGCTGATATATTTTTGCCCGGCTTCGCGCGCGGCGGCGACCGCGGCGCGCACGTCCATCACCTTGCGCGCGCTTTCCAGGCGGATGAGCATGGGCAGGTTGATGCCGGCGATCACCTCTATCTCGCCCGCCTTGAGCAGGGAGATGGCAAGGTTGGACGGGGTGCCGCCGAACAGGTCGGTCAGCAGGATCACGCCCGATCCGTCATTGACCCGGGCAACGGCCGTCGCGATGTCCGCGCGGCGCAATTCCATGTCATCTTCCGGCCCGATGCAGATCGTTTCGATCTGCTGCTGCGGTCCGACCACATGTTCCATGGCCACGACGAATTCCGTCGCGAGCGACCCATGGGTGACGAGTACGAGTCCGATCATCTGCTTTCGCGGCCCACCTTTGTCATGATTATGCTTTCGGGCCTCCCGGTCGGCGCTTCTCCAGACTATCCTGGGGCGACGATTCAATATTGCGGTGCAGAAGCGTGGGCGAAAAGCCCGCCCCTTGCAAGTGTTTCGCGACGCGTTCCGAGACATGGACGGAGCGGTGCTTGCCCCCCGTACAGCCGAACGCGACGGTGATATAGGCTTTTCCGCCTTCCGAATAGCGCGGCAGCAGGGTGGTGAGCAGATCCTCGATCTTGCCTACGGCTTCCTCATAGGCAGGATCTTGCGCGATATAGGCGGCGACTTGCGGGTCCAGCCCGGTTTTCGGGCGAAGATCCGCGTCCCAGTGCGGATTGCGCAGGAAGCGCATGTCGAACATCAGGTCGGCATTGCGCGGCACGCCGCGGGAGAAGCCGAAAGAGAGGATGGTCAGCACCGGGTCCGACAGGCGTTCGCGCGAGAAGCGGCTGCGAATCTCCTGTTGCAGGCCGTTGCTGGTGAAGCTGGTGGTGTCGATCAC
>JAGVJS010000216.1 GCA_020051025.1 Sphingobium sp.
CGCGGCGCCAGCGCCCGCGCGCAGGAAGCGCAGGCGCGCCTCAACGTGCTGACCGACCGGGAGCGCGACGTGCTGAACGGGCTGGTCGAAGGCCTGCCCAACAAGAGCATCGCCTATGATCTGGGCATCAGCCCAAGGACGGTCGAAATCCACCGTGCGAACCTGATGCAGAAGCTGGAGGTGAAAAGCCTCGCCGAAGCCCTGCGCATCGCCTTTCATGCGGGCGAAGGGATGGCGGCGGCGGGCGGGTAGCGACCAGAAGCGGCCATATAATCCTCCCCGCGCGTAGCGGGGGGAGGGGGACCGTTCGCGAAGCGAATGGTGGAGGGGAAATGGCACAGCGTTGCGCGCTTTCCCCTCCACCGCCTTCGGCGGTCCCCCTCCCCAAGCAGGCTTGGGGAGGATGAGGGGAATGTCCGTTTCCCACCCAAATCCGCCATCGCCGACTCTGTCCTATCGTCGCTGCCCTTGCTATAAGCGCGCTGGGTTTGCCCCCAACGCTCTCGTAACAAAATGTCCAACATATGTTCTGAAATGTCGCATTCGGCGGGAAATGTGCGAAGTTAAGCCCGCGATATCCTATTCCGCCTGTGCCCATCACGCCGTCGTTACGGATATTTACGGATAGGTCGCGGCCTGCGCCCTCGCCATGCAGCGGGCATGGATATGCGATTTGACATGGCGCAAAACGTCGCCCCTCCACCTGCGACCCGCCCCTGTAGCGGCCAGTCCTGCGATGCCTGCGTGGTGCGCGACCATGCCATTTGCGCCGACCTCAATGACGATGATCGCGACGCGCTCAGTCGGATCGGGCGGCGCGTCACGCTCCAGGCCGGGCAGACGGTGATGTGGGAAGGCGACGACAGCACCGTGGTCGCCAATGTGATCGAAGGGACGCTGAAGCTCGCCACTTCCACCGGCGACGGGCGCGAGCAGATCGTCGGCGTGGTCTATGCCGCCGACTTCATCGGCCGCCCCTTCGGCACGCGCACCCCGCACAGCGTGACGGCGCTGACCGATGCGCGGCTCTGCCTGTTTCCGCGCGGCGCTTTTGACGGCTTTGCCATGCACCATGGCGAATTGCAGCATCGGCTGCTTCAGCGGACGCTGGACGATCTCGACCGTACCCGCGACTGGATGCTGCTGCTCGGCCGCAAGACCGCGCGGGAGAAGGTCGCGACCTTCCTGCTCGACATGGGGCGGCGGCTACGTGCCGATGCGGACGGCGTGATTGACCTGCCTCTGTCGCGCCAGCAGATCGCCGACATATTGGGCACCACCATCGAAACGGTGTCGCGCCAGATGACCGACATGAAGCGCACGGGCGTCATCGACCTGGTCGGCCGGCGCGGCGTGCGGCTGGTGGACAGGCAAGCGCTGGAGGCGCTGGCGGAGGCTGGGTAGTTTCTACACCGTCATGCTGAACTTGTTTCAGCATCCATCGCGCCGATGAGAGCTACGGCTTGTGGAGCGAAATGGACCCTGAACCAAGTTCAGGGTGACGGTTGATTATTCGGCGAGCGGCCTTCCGCCAATAGCGCGTGCCACCAAACCTACGCACTATCCCGTAAAGACCCGCCGTCTCGTTTTTGACAGGGATCAAGGCATAAGCGCGGCGCCTGTCCGATGGAGCGCCGCAAAGACCTGATGCGGGGACAAGGCCATGGACAGATTGGTGATGCGGACGGGCGGCTGGTTCGCGTTGGCGCTGATCGCCTTTGCGGCGATGCTTGGCGCGCGCGATAGCGGCTTTGCCGTTCATATGGGGATAGTGAGCGCGACCGCGCTGGGGCTGGCCATCTATGCCATGCGCAGCGCCGATTATGTCGGCTTCGCGCGGGGCCTCTTGAAGATGCCGGCGGACCAGGGCCGCTATTATGACGATGTGATCCGCTGGGGCGTGATCGCGACCGTCTTCTGGGGTCTCGCGGGGTTTCTGGCCGGCCTCTACATCGCCCTGCAACTCGCCTTCCCCGCGCTCAACCTGGGCCTGGAATATACCAGCTTCGGACGGTTGCGGCCGCTGCACACATCGGCAGTGATCTTCGCCTTTGGCGGCAATGCGCTGATTGCGACCAGCTTCTACGTCGTGCAGCGCACTTGCCGCGCCCGGCTGTTTGCGCCGAAACTCGCGGACTTCGTCTTCTGGGGATACCAGCTCTTCATCGTCCTCGCGGCGACCGGCTATCTGCTGGGCATTAACGAAGGCAAGGAATATGCCGAGCCGGAATGGTATGTCGACCTGTGGCTGACCATCGTGTGGGTCGTCTATCTGGTCGTGTTCGGCGGCACCGTCATCAAGCGGTCCGAGCCGCATATCTATGTGGCCAACTGGTTCTACCTCGCCTTCATCCTGACGATCGCAATGCTGCACATCGTCAACAACCTGTCGATGCCGGTCAGCCTGCTTGGGTCGAAAAGCTACAGCGCTTTTGCCGGCGTGCAGGATGCGCTGACCCAATGGTGGTACGGCCATAATGCGGTGGGCTTCTTTCTGACCGCCGGTTTCCTGGCCATGATGTATTATTTTGTCCCCAAGCAGGCGGAACGACCGGTCTACAGCTATCGCCTGTCGATCATCCACTTCTGGTCGCTGATCTTCCTCTATATCTGGGCGGGGCCGCACCACCTCCATTATACCGCGCTGCCCGACTGGGCGCAGACCCTGGGCATGGTCTTTTCGATCATGCTGTGGATGCCGAGCTGGGGCGGGATGATCAACGGCCTGATGACGCTCAACGGCGCATGGGACAAGATCCGTACCGATCCGATCATCCGCATGATGGTGATGGCGCTGGCCTTCTATGGCATGTCCACCTTCGAAGGGCCGGTCATGTCGGTGAAGGCGGTCAACAGCCTGTCCCATTATACCGACTGGACGATCGGCCATGTGCATAGCGGCGCGCTGGGCTGGAACGGCCTCATCACCTTCGCCTGCCTCTATTATCTGACGCCGCGCCTGTGGAAGCGGGAGAGGCTGTACTCGCTGCGGCTGGTGAACTGGCACTTCTGGCTCGCGACGCTGGGGATCGTTCTCTACGCCGCCGCCATGTGGGTCGCTGGCATCATGCAGGGCTTGATGTGGCGAGAATATGGGGCCGATGGCTATCTGGTCTACAGCTTCTCCGAAGTCGTGCGCGCGATGCTGCCCATGTATCTGATACGCGCGGCGGGCGGACTGCTCTACCTTAGTGGCGCGATCATCATGGCCTGGAACATCGGCATGACCATCGCGGGCAAGCCCTTGCGCAAGGAAAAGCCGATGCGCGACGCAGCCTATGACGCGGGCGCGGACACGCCTCTCCTTGCCACAACCTAGTCCCCGTTCGGGCTGAGCCTGTCGAAGCCCCGTCCTACTCTTCCGAGGAAAAGGACGGCCCTTCGACAAGCTCAGGGCGAACGGTGGTTTTTCCCAAGGGACTGAACAATGACAAGCAAACCAAAGGATAGGTTCTTCGATCATGGCAGGCTGGAGCGGAACATTTCGCTGCTCGGCATTGCCTCCCTCATCGTCGTCGCCATCGGCGGTATCGTGGAAATTGCGCCGCTCTTCTGGATCGACAACACGATCGAGAAGGTGGAGGGGATGCGCCCCTATACCCCGCTCGAACTGGCGGGCCGGAACATCTACATCCGCGAAGGCTGCTACAACTGCCACAGCCAGATGATCCGCCCTTTCCGCGACGAAACGGAACGCTATGGCCATTACAGCCTGGCGGCGGAAAGCATGTACGACCACCCCTTCCAATGGGGGTCGAAGCGGACCGGGCCGGACCTCGCTCGCGTGGGCGGTCGCTATTCGGACGAATGGCATGTCCAGCATCTCAAAGAGCCGCGCGCCGTGGTGCCGGAATCCATCATGCCAACCTATCCCTTCCTCGCCGACCGAGAATTGAAGGCAGGCGATGTGCGCGACGACCTGACCGCACTGACGCGGGTCGGCGTGCCCTACAGCAAGGATGACGTCGCCAAGGCGAATGACGATCTGAAAGCACAAGCCGACCCCACCGCAGACGCTGCCGACCTGCTCAAACGCTATCCCAAGGCGCAGCAACGCGATTTCGACGGCAATCCCGCCAAGCTGACCGAGATGGATGCGCTGGTCGCCTATCTCCAGATGCTCGGCACGCTGGTCGATGTGGATGCAGCCAAGCCTCAGGAGGAGCCGCGATGAGCTACGATGCCTTGCGCCACTTTGCCGACAGTTGGGGGCTGGTCTTCATGGGAGCGACCTACCTCGTTTTGATCGGCTGGCACTTCCTGCCGCGTGGCCGTCGCCACAGCCGCGAGGCCGCCAGGATGATCTTCACGGACACGGAGGCCGACCATGGCTGACGGACAGGACAAGACAGTCGACGTCGCCACCGACGTCGCCACTGGCACGCAGCTCAAGGGGCACGAATGGGACGGCATCGCCGAACTGGATACGCCGCTGCCCCGCTGGTGGCTGTGGACCTTCTACGCGACGATCCTCTTCGCGATCGGCTATGTCATTGCCTATCCGGCGATCCCGATGCTGCATGATTATACGCGCGGGGCGCTTGGCTGGTCGAGCCGTGGAGCGCTGGACAAGGAACTGGCTGCGCGGGAGGCGGAAGTCGCGCCGCTGCGTAGGGCGATTGCGGACACCGCCATCGTCGACCTGCCCGGCAAGCCGCAACTGATGCAGGCGGCGGTTGAAGGCGGGCGGGCAGCGTTCAAAGTCCATTGCGTCCAGTGTCATGGCTCCGGCGCGGCAGGGGCGAAGGGCTATCCCAACCTCAACGATGACGACTGGCTGTGGGGCGGCGACCTCGCCACGATCGAAAAGACGATCACCGACGGCGTCCGCAACCCTAACCATGACACAACCCGTATGTCGATGATGCCCGCTTTCGGTCGCGACCAGTTGCTGACGGTGGCGGAGGTGAACGATGTCGTCGCGCATGTCCGCGTCATCAGTCATCAGGACAAGGCCAGCACTGCATCGCAGCGCGGGGCGCCGCTCTTTGCCGACAATTGCGCGGCCTGCCACGGCCCGGATGGCAAGGGTACGCGGTCGCTGGGCGCGCCCAATCTGACCGATGGCATCTGGCTCTATGGTGGCGATACGGACACCATCCGCGAGACGGTGTGGAATAGTCGTCAAGGCGTAATGCCGCGCTGGGACGACAAGCTGGACAAAGCGACCATCCGCATGCTGGCGACCTATGTGCACAGTCTGGGCGGCGGTGAAGCCGCGCCGGTGGAAGCGGACCATGCTACACCATAGTCGCTTCACCGCCGTCATCCCGGGCTTGACCCGGGATCCCGTTTCTTCCCTGCGCCAGGTCCGAAAGACAGCTGGACCCCGGCTCAAGGCCGGGGTGACGGGTGCGTCATGCTGATGCCCGTCGGTCCTTCCGACCTCTACGAAAAGCGCAAGGGCGTCTATCCCAAGGCGGTGGACGGATTTTATCGCCGCCTGAAATGGGCGATCATGGCGGTGACACTGGCCATTTACTGGGGCACGCCCTGGATTCGCTGGGACCGTGGACCCTATGCGCCGGATCAGGCCGTGTTGATCGATCTGGCGCACCGCCGCTTCTACATGTTCGCGATCGAGATCTGGCCGCATGAATTTTATTATGTGGCCGGCCTGCTCATCATGGCGGGGATCGGGCTGTTTCTGGTCACGTCGGCGGTGGGCCGGGCATGGTGCGGCTATGCCTGCCCGCAGACGGTGTGGACCGACCTCTACCAGCATGTCGAGCGCGCGATCGACGGCGACCGCAATGCCCAGATCAGGTTGGCTAAGGCGCCCTGGAGCTTCGCGAAACTGATCCGGCGCCTTGGCAAATGGAGCGTCTGGCTGGTCATCGCCTTCGCCACCGGCGGCGCGTGGATATTCTACTTCGCTGATGCGCCGGGCCTTAGTCAGGATTTCTGGACCGGCCATGCCGCGCCGGTGGCCTATGCGACGGTGGCGGGGTTGACCGCCACGACCTTCATCCTGGGCGGTTTCATGCGGGAACAGGTGTGCATCCATATGTGCCCCTGGCCGCGCATCCAGACGGCGATGCTGGATGAGAAATCGCTGCTCGTGACGTACAAGGAGTGGCGTGGGGAAAAGCGCGGCAGCCTCAAGAAGGCCGAAGCCAATCCTGGTCTGTATGGCGACTGCATCGACTGCAACCAGTGCGTCGCGGTGTGTCCCACGGGCATCGATATTCGCGACGGCGCGCAGGTAGGCTGCATCACCTGCGCGCTGTGCATCGACGCCTGTGACAAGGTGATGGCGCAGGTCGGGCGACCACGTGGCCTGATCGACTATTGCACGCAGGAGGATGTAGAGGCGGAGCAGAAAGGCGCGCCACCCCGGCCGGTGTTGAAGACATTGCTGCGTCCACGCACTCTGGCCTATGCGACCGTGTGGCTGTCGATCGGCGCGGCAATGCTGTTCGTTTTGGGCGCCCGCACCCGGATTGACATTGCCGTCCAGCAGGATCGCAACCCTATCTTCGTACGGCTGTCCGACGGCGCGATCCGCAATGCCTATATGGTCAAGGTTCGCAATATGGAGGCGCGGCCCCGGCCGGTGGAGGTCGCTGTCGAGGGGCTGCCCGGCGCGCTGCTGTGGACCG
>JAGVJS010000004.1 GCA_020051025.1 Sphingobium sp.
AAGGTCGGCGTCAGCCTGTTCGCTGCCTGGCACAGCCGCTTCGCCGCCGGGGTCGCCCCGGCCCGCGCATGGCTGGCCGAACGAAAGATCGAGAAAGTGTCGATCGTCTGGCGCGAAGATGTCCGTGTCTGGCATCCGGGTCAGGCATGGATCTGGCAGCCCGGCGGCCTTGGCGTATTCGATCCGGGCATCAATGCCCTGTCGATCGTCACCCATATATTACCGCGCCCCTTCTTCCTGAAGGACGCGACATTGGTGCTGCCCGAAAACCGCGCCGCGCCGATCGCCGCCGACCTCAGCTTCCGCGACACGGCAGGGGCGCCGATCCACATGGATCTCGACTGGCGTCAGACCGGCCCGCAAAGCTGGGACATCGTCGTCGAAACCGACGCAGGCACGTTGAAACTCAGCCATGGGGGCGCGGTGCTGACCCTGCCCAGCGGCACCGACCATGGCGAGGATGTCGAATATGCGGGTCTTTATGCCCGTTTCGCCACGCTGATCCGGGGCGGCCGGAGCGATGTCGACACCAGCCCGCTGCGGTTGGTCGCCGACGCCTTCCTGCGCGGCACCCGCGAAATCACCACCGCTTTCCACGACTAATTCCAACAGGGAGAGGACCATGATGAAGTCTCTGCGCCGCACCACCGCTGCGCTGCTGCTGTGCGCCAGCGCGCTGGCATCGACCAGCGCGATCGCCGACACCAACGGCAAGCCGACCACCGCCACCATCCACGCCGACAAGCCCGGCGCGGTCTATGACAAGGCGATCTTCACCCAGTTCGCCGAACATCTGGGCACCGGCATCTATGGCGGCCTGTATGTCGGCAACGACAAGTCGATCCCCAACACCAACGGTTTCCGCAACGATGTGATCTCTGCGCTGCGCAACCTGTCCGTGCCGATCATCCGCTGGCCCGGCGGCTGCTTTGCCGACGAATATCACTGGCGCGAAGGCGTCGGGCCCAAGGCCAAGCGCCCGGTCAAGATCAACACCCATTGGGGCGGCGTGACCGAACCCAACACGGTCGGTACGCACGAATTTTTCGAACTGATCCGTCAGGTCGGCGCGCAGGCCTATGTCGCGGGCAATGTCGGCAACGGCACGCCGCAGGAAATGGCCGAATGGGTCGAATATATGACCTCGCCCGCCGGCAGCCTGGCCGACGAGCGCGCGAAGAACGGCCATAAGGAGCCGTGGTCGGTGCCCTATTTCGGCGTCGGCAATGAATTGTGGGGCTGCGGCGGCAATATGCGGCCGGAATTCGCGGCAGACGAAACCCGTCGCTACGCCACCTTCGTCAAGGCGCCCGCAGGCACCAGGATCATGAAGATCGCAGCTGGCGCCAATGTCGACGATTATAACTGGACCGAAACGATGATGCGGGTGGCGGGCGACAAGCTCGACGGCCTCTCGCTCCATTATTATGTCCATCCTGCCGGTGGCTGGCCGCCGCGTGCACCCGCCGTCAATTTCGACGAAAATGGCTGGGCCGACGCGCTCAATGGCGCGCGCAAGATGGACGAGCTGATCACCAAGCACAGCGCCATCATGGACAAATACGACCCCAAGAAGCGCGTCTTCCTGGCGGTCGACGAATGGGGCAGCTGGTATGCGCAGGACGAGGGCACCCATCCGGGCTTCCTGCGTCAGCAGAACACGCTGCGCGACGCGCTGATCGCATCGATCCACCTCGACATCTTCGCCAAGCATGCCGACCGCGTCCGCATGACCGCGATCGCGCAGATGGTGAACGTGCTTCAGGCGATGATCCTGACCGAAGGCAAGAAGATGGTGCTGACGCCCACCTATCATGTCTTTGAAATGTACAAACCGTGGCAGGATGCGACGGTGCTGCCGATCGACATCCAGACCCCCTGGTATGCCAAGGATCAGTATACGATGCCGGCCGTCAGCGGATCGGCCGTGAAGGGCAAGGATGGCAAGGTCCATGTCGGCCTGTCGAACCTCGACCCCAATCAGCCCAACACCGTCACGGTGAAGCTGGACGGCCTGAATGCCGCGACCGTCACCGGCCGTGTGCTGACAGCATCGGCGATCAATTCGCACAACACGTTCGACGCGCCCGAAACCGTCAAGCCCGCCCCCTTCACCGGCGCGCAGGTCAGCGGCGGCACTTTGACCGTCACGCTGCCGGCCAAGTCGGTGGTCGTGCTCGAACTGAACTAACGGCTTTCGCCACCTGGGCGGGCGGTCCTTCGCGGCTGCCCGCCCTTTTTCATATATTTTCGCAGGAGAGGACCGCATGGCGCGGCAGATGATGTTCACACTGGCAGGCCTCGCCCTGCTCGCAGCCACCGGCCCGGCATGCGCCCAGCAACCGGCCGCCCCTGCCCCCGAGACGCTCAACAGCCGCCTGACCGGCGACCTTGTCCCCACCCATGATCCGGTCATCGCCCGCGAAGGCGACACCTATCATGTGTTCAGCACCGGCCATGGCCAGCGGCTGATCGAAACCCGCACGTCGAAGGATCTGGTGAACTGGACGGCGGGCGATCCGATCTTCACCGCCTTGCCCGACTGGGCGACCAAGGCCATCCCCGGCAGCAACGGCATGTGGGCGCCCGACATCTCTTTCGTGAATGGTCGCTACCGCCTCTATTATTCGGTTTCGACCTTCGGCTCCAACCGCTCCGCCATCGGCCTCGCGACCAGCCCCACGCTGGACCCCAAGGCGAAAAACTATGCCTGGCGCGACGAAGGCCTCGTCGTCATGTCCACGAAAGACGACGACTATAACGCCATCGACCCCAATTTCATCATCGACCGCGAAGGCCGTCACTGGCTGAGCCTGGGCAGTTTCTGGACCGGCATCAAACTGTTCGAACTGGACGCCAAGACCGGCAAGCCCAGGGACGCGAAGCATCCTGTCTCCATCGCCCGCCGCCCCGCCCCCGCCGGCGGCCCGGCCCCGGTCGAAGCGCCCTTCATTGTCGACCATGGCGGCTATTACTGGCTGATGGTCAGCTATGATTATTGCTGCAAGGGCGCGAACAGCACCTATTATACCGTCATGGGCCGTTCCAAGGCGATCACCGGCCCCTATCTGGGCAAGGATGGCAGCCCGCTGATGGAAGGGGGCGGCACCATCTTCCTGCGCGCCGACCTTCAGGAACAGCAGCGTTTCCGTGGTCCCGGCCATGCCGGCTGGCTGCACGACGTTGATAGTAAGACCGGGGACGGCAAAGATTATGTCGTCTACCATGCCTATGACCGCCAAGCGAACGGCGCCCCCACTTTGCGCATCGCCCCGGTGCGCTGGGGGGCTGACGGCTGGCCCCAGGCCGAATATTGATTTCCCCTTTTTCAGATCATCGCAGGAGAGTCCCCGATGTCCGTTAATCTCACCCGTCGCGGCTTCATCGGCACCGCCGCCGCCTTGTCCGCCACGCCTGCCATCGTTCAGGCCGCCTCCACCCCTGCGGAAGCGCCCGTACCCGTCAACCCGCTGGTCAAGCAGCGCGCCGATGGCCAGATTTTCCGCCATGACGACGGCTATTATTATCTGACCGGGTCCGTCCCCGAATATGATCGTCTCGTCCTGCGCCGGTCGAAGACGATCGCCGGCCTTTCCACCGCCAAGGAGGCGGTGCTGTGGCGCCATGAAAGCAGCGGTCCGCGCTCGGGCTATATCTGGGCGCCCGAACTCCACCAGATCGACGGCAAATGGTATATGTATTTCGCCGCTGGCCCGGCTGGCGGCGGCGACGATGTGTTCCGCATCCGCACCTTCGCCATCGTTTGCGACGGCCCTGATCCGATGACCGGCAAGTGGAGCGTCGCGGGCGAAATGGAAACGCCGTGGGACAGCTTCAACCTCGACTCGACCGTCTTCGTCCACAAGGGCGTCCGCTATTTCGCCTGGGCGCAGCGCGAACCGGGCATCGAAACCAACAGCAACCTTTATATCGCCAGGCTGGAAGCGCCGCTGAAGCTGGGTGAAAAGGTCACGCGCCTGACCGTCCCGACGCTCGACTGGGAAGTGCGCGGCTACAAGGTCGCCGAAGCGCCCGCCGTCCTGCATCGCAACGGCCGCCTGTTCATGACCTATTCGGCCAGCGCGACCGACGACCGCTATTGCCTGGGTCTGCTGACGGCGGACGAAAATGCCGACCTGCTGGACGCGAAGAGCTGGACCAAGTCGCCCCGGCCGGTGTTCGTCAGCAGCGAACAGACCAGCGTTTACGGCCCTGGCCACAACAGCTTCACTGTGGACGAAAAGGGTCGGGATATCCTCGTCTATCATGGCCGCGATTATAAGGCGATCCAGGGCGATCCCCTGCTCAACCCCGACCGCCACACCCGCGTCCAGCGGCTTTATTATACCGCCGACGGTACGCCCGATTTCGGCGTGCCGGTAGGCAATGGCCCGCTGCCCGAGCGCTTCATCTCCTCCACCGATCCCAAGCGCCTGATGGCGCATGACGGCACGGCGCTGATCCTGGGCAACCCCTCGCTGGCGCAGACCCAGTTCCGCCAGACGCCAGGCCGCGCCGGCGCCCGCAGCGTGATGCTCTCCCCCATCCTGATGCCCGACCATTATCTGGTCGCCGGCAAGGACGGATCGCTGAGCCTGCAACCCGACAGCAAGAGCGCGGACTTCAACCTGCGCAGCCAGTTCGTCCGTTTCGATGAAAAGACGCTGTACGCGGCCCGCTTTGTGTCGATCGCGGTTCCAGGCAAGGCAATCGGCATTTCGGCAGACCAGCTGACGCTGGTGCCAAGCCGCGATGCCAGCGCCTGGTGGCATGTCGACTGACATCATAAGTCAGACTATTTGATAGCCAACGGGCGCCCCGCAACCTGCGAGGCGCCCGTTTTTTATCGCTAACTTGGCGGAAATACGCCGGAAAAATGCCAGAAGTCGGGGATGCGGCAATAATATCACATCGCTGAAATTTCACTGCAATACCCTGCAAATTTCCGCTTGCGATTCATTTGTCGGAGCAATAATTAGTCCGAGTAATTCATGCATGGCGTAGATGCGCCAGCTTAATGGGGAGGATATCCAAATGGCTTTCAAGCCGGTCGCACTCGCTTCCGCGTCCATCTTCGCACTGATGTTGTCGGGCGCCGCCCACGCACAGGATGCCGTTGATGCCGCTCCACAGGATGAAGCCGCCGACATTGTCGTCACCGGCGTCCGTGCCTCGATCGTCGGCGCCCTCAACGTCCGCAAGGAATCGACCCAGATCGTCGATTCGATCGTATCGGAAGACGTCGGCAAGCTGCCCGACAATAACGTCGTCGAAGCGCTCCAGCGCGTGACGGGCATTCAGGTCACCGACCGCGCCGGCGGCGAAACCGCGGCCATCACCATCCGCGGCCTCACCGATCCGCTGACCACGCTCAACGGCCGCAACATCTTCACTGCTGCCGGCACATCCTTCGCGTTGCAGGATATTTCGGCGAACCTCGTCAAGCAGATCGACGTCTACAAGACCCGCTCGTCCGATCAGCTGGAAACCGGCCTCGCCGGCCAGATCGACGTCCAGACCCGCCGTCCGCTCGATTTCGACGGCTTCACCATTTCGGGTCTGGCGCGCGGCGTCTATTCGGAACTGGCGAACAAATATAATCCCAACGTCGCCCTGCTGGTCAGCAACCGCTGGGAAACCGGCATCGGCGACATCGGCTTCCTGGTGAACGCCAGTTACACCAAGGCCCAGTATCGCAATCAGAATCTGCAAGCTGGCGCCATGGTGCCCTTCGCCACGGAAAATCCGACTGCTGGTTCGGGCCTCACCCCGCTACAGCGCATTTTCCCCGGCGCCACGAACGAAAACTGGACGCCGGGACTCGACGCCGGCCTGCCGACCGCGCCGGGTTCGACCCTGAACATCAATGGCGTCGAAACGCCCTATTATCTGTCGCGTGACGCCGTCATCGCATCCGACCTCTATGGCAAGCGCGAGCGCCCGTCGATCAACGCCGCTCTCCAGTGGGCGCCCAATGACAGTTCGGTCTACACCGCCGAAGTCTTCTATACCGGGTTCCGCGGCGAAACCTTCAACAGCCTGCACTTCAGCTTCGCCGACTGGTGGGGCGACCTGCCTGCGGACGTCGGCAACAGCTTCGAACTGTATGAAGGCACGAACATCATCAAGTCGCGCCAGCTGGGTTCGGTTGCCGGCTTCAACAGCGGCGACATGGCGACCAGCAAGACCGACAGCTACGTCTATGCCCTGAACGCCAAGTGGGACGTGGGTGCCAACGGCAAGATCGTGGCCGATATCGCCTATCAGGACAGCAAGAACGAAACCTCCTTCTTCGCCATCCGCACTGATCGCGGCCCGCTGGACCTCAATATCGATTACAACGGCGGCGGCGGCATGCCTTCCTACAGCTTCGCCAATCAGGAAGTCCTGACTGACGCCAGCAAGTGGACGGTCGGCAATCTGTTCGACAACGGCGCGAAGAATACCGGCAACGCGCTGACCATGATGCTGGACGGCGAATATAAGTGGGACGAAGGCTTCCTGCGCCGCATCAAGGCGGGCTTCCGCTATGACAACCGTAACGCCGACAGCTATGTCCGCGATCAGGGTGCCGGCGGCCTGCCTTTGACCCTTGCACAGTTCAGCCAGGGCAGCCCGTTCACCAACAGCGGTTTCTTCGACGGCCGCGCCGACATTCCGACCAGTTGGGTGCTGGCCGATCCCCGCAGCATGGACAAGGACGCCGTGCGCCGGTTGTACCAATCCGTCGCGCCAGGCCTGTTGCTGTCGGATCAGATGACCTTTGGTCGTGTGTTCGGCATCAACGAAAGCAATCTGGCCGCCTACATCATGGCCGATGGCGAGCTTGAAATCTTCGGCCGCCCGCTCCAGCTTCAGGGCGGCGTGCGCTTCGTGGCGATCGACACTCTCTATGACTATTTCGACCGCGGCAATAATTTCGCTCGCACCACTGTGTCGACCGGTTCGGAGAAATTCCTGCCGTCCTTCACCGCGCGCTACAACATCACGGACAATCTGCGCATTCGCTTCAACTATGGCGAAACTTTGCGCCGTCCCGCCTTTGGCGACCTCAACCCCAATCTGTCGCTGACAGGCGACCTGTCGCGCATCGGATTCGGTTCTGGCTCCGCTGGCAATGCCAATCTGCGCGCCACGCAGTCGAAGAATATGGACCTTGCGATCGAATGGTATTTCGAACGCAACAGCGCCATCTATGCAACGGCATTCCAGCGCAAGATCAACGGCCTGGTCGTTCCCTTGTCCGTGCGTGAGTTCATCCCGAACAACTATCTGCCACGCAACGAAACCTATACTGAATATTTCAACATCACCCGTCCGGCGAATGCTTCCAACGGCACGCTCAAGGGTCTGGAACTGGGCCTGACCTACTTCCCGTCCTACCTGCCCACTTTCCTTGACGGGTTGGGATTCACCGGCAGCGCGACGATCCTGGATTCCGAACAGACCATCCCGGTCGTCAACAATGAAGGTGAAATCACCGGTACGGCAAAGTCGGCCTTCTTCGGCGTGTCGAAACTGTCCTACAACGCCACGCTGGCCTATGATAAGGGTCCGGTGGGCGCGCGCCTCTCCTACATCTGGCGCAAGGGCTTTCTGAACAACAATGAAGGTCGTCTGTTCGCCAACCCGATCGGCATGTGGCGCGCGCCGGAAAAGAGCCTCGACTTCCAGCTGACGCTGAACGTGAACGAGGATATCGGCATCACCTTCGACGCGGTGAACATCACCAAGGCGAAGCAGCAGAATTATTACAAGTTCGGCGATGTCGGCAATCCGACCCAGTTCAACTCCAGCACGCTACTGATCGACCGCACCTTCGCTCTGGGTGTCCGTTTCAAGTTCGACTGAGTGCCCATGGGGTGCGGCGTCTCCTCGCCGGGCCCCATATCATGGCGGCCGTATCGGGATGCTCTCCAGTCCCGCTACGGCCGCCATATTTGTTTGTGATATGAGGGAGGACGACCGATGCGCGCGATGAAGATGATTCTGCTGACGGGCGCCGCCCTGATGGGTATCGGCGGCGCCTCGCCGCCCCCTGCGATGGACACCAAAGCCATCACCGCCCAGCGTTTCGGCAATGACGCGCCCTGGTATCAGGACCGCATCCCCTTCTTCGAATCCGCCGATCCCAAGCTCGACGCGGTCTATTATTATCGCTGGGCGCTCTATCGCGGGCATCAGCGCGATCTGGGCGCGGAAGGCTATATCACCACCGAATTTTTCGACGATGTCGACTGGCAACGGCAGCCCTATGCCAGCCTGAACGACGCCAGCGGCTTCCATATCGGCGAAGGGCGGTGGCTCAACGACCGCCGCTTCGCCGACGATTATATCAATTTCATGTATCGCGGCGGCGGCAACGACCGTCACTTCACCGATCATATGGCTGACAGCGTCTGGGGCCGCTTCCTGGTCGATGGCGACCGGGCCGACGCGGTCGAGCATCTGCCGGTCATGAACCATATCTATCGCCTGTGGGACGATAAATATGACTTCGCCAAAGGGCTGTATTTCGTAGAACCCCTACTAGACGCCACTGAATATACCGTGTCCTCGATCGACGCATCGGGCGGCAAGGACGGGTTCCGGGGTGGCGACGCCTTCCGCCCCTCGGTCAACAGTTACATGTTCGCCAATGCCCGTGCGCTGTCCCGGATGGCGGAGATGGCCGGCGACAAGGGACTAGCCGCCGATTATGCCGCCCGCGCCGACGCCCTGCAACAGCGCGTCCTGACCGACCTGTGGAGCGACAAGCTCGGCCATTTCATCGACCGTCACCAGTCGAAGACCGACTTCGTGAAATATTGGGATCCGATCCGCAATCGCGAACTGGTCGGCTACCTCCCCTGGATGTTCGACCTGGTCCCCGACGACGCGAAATATGCGGCCGCCTGGGCGCATCTGCTCGATCCCGCCAGCCTCGCCGGCAAGGCGGGCATGCGCACGGTCGAGGCGAATTACGAATATTATATGCGCCAATACCGCTATCTGGGCGACGCGCCGGAATGTCAGTGGAACGGCCCGATCTGGCCGTACCAGACGACACAGGTGCTGCACGGCATGGCCAATCTGCTCGACCACCAGAAACAGACCGGCCCGGTCACGCGCAGCGCCTATATGCGCCTGCTGCGCCAATATGCCGCGCTCCATTATCAGGGCAGCGGCAAGGACCGGCGGCTGGATATCGAGGAGGATTATCACCCCGAAACCGGCAAGCCGATCGTCGGCCTCGACCGCAGCCACCATTATTTCCATTCCGGCTTTAACGACCTCATTCTGACCGGCCTGGTCGGCATCCGCCCGCGCGCCGACGATGTGCTGGAGGTGAACCCGCTCCTCCCCGAAAGCGGCGACCCTCAGGCGCTCGCCTGGTTCCGCGTGCAGGACGTCCCCTATCATGGCCATAAGATCGCCGTGACATGGGATGCCGACGGCAGCCACTACAAACGCGGCAAGGGCCTCTTCATCGAAGTGGACGGCCAGCAGGTCGCCCATCGCGACACGCTGGGCCGGGTGGAAGTGCCGGTGGCGCGCGCCGCCACGCCCGCCATCCAG
>JAGVJS010000349.1 GCA_020051025.1 Sphingobium sp.
CTCTTCCGATCTGCAAGGCTTTGGCCAAGGCTGGCTGGTCGGTTGCCGACCTCGACCTGATCGAAGCCAACGAAGCCTTTGCGGCGCAGGCGCTGTCGGTGGGCAAGGAACTGGGCTTCGACCCGGAAAAGGTGAACGTGAACGGCGGCGCTATCGCCATCGGCCACCCGATCGGCGCGTCGGGCGCCCGCGTCCTCACCACCCTGCTCTATGAAATGGGCAAGCGCGACGCGAAGAAGGGCCTCGCCACCCTGTGCATCGGCGGCGGCATGGGCGTCGCTCTCTGCATCGAACGCTGATCGCGATCTGAAGCATAGGCAAAGCCGCCGGTCGAAGGATCGGCGGCTTTGCTATTCCCTCATCCCCAAAGTCGATCGAACCGCCGGCCCAGGCCGGTGAGCAGTTCATAGGGCGACAGGCCCGATTGCGCCGATGCTGCCCCAAGATCGTAGCCGATATCGACCCAGTCGCCTTCGCTCAGGTCCGGTCGAGCGCTGACGTCGATCCCGATCAGGTCCATCGACACGCGCCCAAGCAGCGGCAGGCATGCGCCATCCGCATGCGCTTCACCCCGGCCGGAAAAGCCGCGGCGATAGCCGTCGGCATAACCGATGTTGAGCGTCGCAATCTCCCTATCGCGATCCGCCTGCCAGGTTGCATTATAGCCGACCGCATCGCCGGCCTGCACGCGCCGCCGCTGGATGATCTGGGCCTGCGGATGGACCACCTGCCTGATATGCCCGGCCGCTTCGGCGCGCGGCACCCCGCCATAGAGCGCCAGTCCCGGTCGTGTCAGATCGAACCCATAATCGGCACCCAGACAGATGCCGGCGCTGTTTGCCAGGCTATAGCGCTGCGCCCGCACTCGGCGGGTCAGGTGACGGAACCGCGCGAACTGTTCGACATTGACCGGGCTGTCCTCATCGGCGCAGGACAGATGACTGAGCAGCGTCATCACCGCCAGCCCCTCAATCTGGCCGCTTACATCGTCACGCCAGTCCAGTCCCAGCCGGTTCATGCCGGTGTCGACCATGACGTCGCACGGACCACCGCCGGCATCCCGCCATCGCGCCACCTGCGTCGGCGAGCACAGCACTGGTCGTGCAGGGGACGCAAGTGCCTGCGCCATATCCTCCGCCCGCACCCCATGCAGGACAGACAGGCTTATGCCGTCCTCCAGCAACGGCTCCAGCACCGCCGCCTCGGCCCAGTTGGACACGAAGAAATCCCGGCACCCCGCCCGCATCAGCCGCGTCGTCACTCCGACCGCGCCCAGCCCATAGCCGTCCGCCTTGACCGCCGCGCCGCAAGCGGGGCTTCCACCCTGCACGGCAAGCCAGCGCCAGTTGGACACAAGCGCGTCGCCATCCAGGCGCAGGCGCAGCGGGGCAGGTGCGATATCCATGGCGCAGGGCGATAGCGGTCCCCCGCTCAGGCGTCGAGGGGGCGATCCTTGGTTTCGGGCAGCGCGACCAGACATGTCACCAATGCCAGCGCCACGATCGCCAGCGTATACCAAAGCCCCGCATAGGGATCGCCGGTCCGCGCCACGATATATTGACTGACCAGCGGCAGGAAACCGCCGAAATAGCCGGTGCCGATATGATAGGGGATGGAGAGCGACGAATAGCGGATGCGCGCCGGAAAATATTCCGACAACAGCGCCGCGACCGGCCCATAGGTCGCGCCGGAGAGCGTCCAGAGCAGCAGCAGCGCACCGAACAAGGCGAGTGCGCGCGGCCAGTCCGGCGTCACCGTGCCGAAATCATAGCCGCCCGCCCTCAGCGCCGCGTCGAGTTCCTTCGGGCTGAGATCGCCGACCGCCACGCCGCCGATCGTCACCGCCGGAACAGCGCCACTCCGCTTGTCATAGGGAATACCGCGCTTGGAAAAATGATCGAGCAACTTGCCGCAGGCGGTTGGCTGCACCTTGGCGAAGGGATCGAAGCGGCAATCGGGGCCGCTCACCACCAAGGGCGAGCGCGCGGCGGCCGTTCCCAGCGCCGGGTTCGCCGTTCGGCCCATGAACTGATACAAAGGCAGCGCCAGCAGCAGCACCAGCGCATAGCCGATCAGGATCGGCTTCTTGCGCCCGATCCGGTCCGACAGCCAGCCGAAGAAGATGAAGGCCCCCATGCCGGCAAATGCGCTGCCGCCGACCAGCAATTGCGCGATGCCCGCCGTGACATGCAGGCCGTTTTGCAGGAAATAGAGCGCCTGAAACATCACCGTATAGGCGATGACGGTAAAGCCCGCCGCGATGCCGATCATCGCCACGAACATCCGCTTGATGTTGCCGGGCGCGGTAAAGGCCTCCCGGATCGGGTTCTTCGCCTGCGCGCCGGCCTGTTTCATTGCCAGGAACACCGGACTTTCGCGCAGCATCAGCCGCATCCACAGCGATATCCCCAACAGCGCCAGCGACAAGACGAAGGGGATGCGCCATCCCCATGCGTCCCACACCGCCTTGCCGACGATCGCCTGCGTGCCGACCACCACGATCAGCGACAGGATGAAACCGCCGATCACACCGGCCTGAATGAAGCTGGTATAGAAGCCGCGCTTCCCCGCTGGCGCATGTTCCGCGACATAGATGGCCGCCCCGCCATATTCGCCGCCCAGTGCCAGACCTTGCCCGATCCGCAGCGCGATCAGAATGATCGGCGCCGCCATGCCGATGCTGGCCGCTGACGGAGTCAAACCCACGCCCGCCGTCGCCAGCCCCATCAGGATGATCGTGGCCAGAAATGTATATTTGCGACCCAGCCGATCGCCCAGATAGCCGAAGAGGACCGCCCCGATTGGCCGGAACGCAAAACCGATAGCAAAGCCGGCCAGTGTATAGAGCAATTCGACAGTGGGATTGTCGGTCGGGAAAAAAGTCCGTCCGATGATCGGCGCCAGCACGCCATAGATATAGAAATCATACCATTCGAACACGGTGCCCAGCGCCGACGCGGTGATGACCAGCCGGTCCCGCTTGGCATCGATCACATAGCTATCCCCCACCGCCTGCGTCATCCGTCCCCCTTAACTTCGCACATTTCCCGCCGATCTTGATATTATGATGCGTAAGCGAGAAATCTACTGTCCAACATCGCCTTCCGCCCGTCGCGTCATTATCGCAGGAACGAAAGCGATAGGACAGAGCCTCCAGTCAGAACAACCGCGCCCCGTTCGGCACGATCTTGTCCGGCGCGAACAGCGTGACGGCGCCGGCTTCGTCGGCGAAGCCCAGTGTCAGCACCTGCGACATGAACTTGCCGATCTGGCGCGGGGGAAAGTTGACGACGGCGGCGACCTGCCGCCCCGGCAAATCCTCTATCCTGTGGTTCACCGTGATCTGGGCGCTCGACCGTTTCTGGCCGATCGCCGGGCCGAAATCGATCAGCAGCTTATAGGCCGGCTTGCGCGCTTCGGGATAGGGTTCGGCCGAAATGATCGTGCCGACCCTGATGTCGACCTTCAGGAAATCGTTGAAGCTGATCTCAGGCGCGGCGGGGGCGTTGGGGTCGTCGGTCATGTGCATAGCGGCACTCTCAGTTCGGGTTGCTGGCCGACCAGATCCAGGCTGCCGCTGGAAATTCCACCACATCGCCGACCAGCCTTGCGCGACAAGCCGCTTGCGCCGCGGCCAGTATCTCGCCGC
>JAGVJS010000193.1 GCA_020051025.1 Sphingobium sp.
CGCCTCGCCCGCGCGGGCGAGCGCGTCGACAAAGCGGAACAGGAAAGCCGGGCCGCAGCCCGACAGCGCCGTCACCTGATTGAACAGCGCTTCATCCGCGATCCATTCGACCAAGCCCAGCGGCTGGATCAGTGCGCCGATCGCGTCGCGGGCGGCGGGATCGGTGGCATCGTCGCTGAACAGCGCCGTGACCCCCTCGCCCAGACCGACCGGCAGGTTGGGCATGGCGCGCACGATATTGCGGGCTGCCGGGAAGCGGCTGCGCAATTCTGCCAGAGTGGTGCCGGCGAGGATCGAGACGATCCGCGTATCGGCGGCACACAGCGGCGCGAGCGCAGCAGCGACATCGGCGATCTGGTAGGGCTTCATGCCGAGCAATAGGGTCGCTCCGGCGGGCAAGGCCGCAGGATAGTCCGTCACCACCGTGACGCCATCGGCCACCGGCTTGCCGCTGGGACGCAGCACGGTGACGCGGGCAGGGTCCAGTCCCTGGTCCAACCAGCGGGACAGCATCTGCCCCGCCATATTGCCGCAACCGACAAGGAACAGGTGATCGGGCCAGATGGTAGTCATGGGATCAAGCCTCGCCGCGGGTTTCGATCAGGCTGGCGGAAATCGCCTCCGACGGCGACTTGCCGCCCCACAGCACGAACTGGAACACCGGATAGAAGCGCTCGCATTCGTCGATCGCGGTTTCGACCAGCAATTGGGCCTGATCCAGCGTCAGCGTGCCGCCCGCGCCCAGCAGCGCGCCATGACGGAACAAAATAATGCCGCTGGATGACCACAGCTCGAAATGGCCGAGCCATAGCTGCTCGTTGATCAGTCCCAGCGTCTCATAGATGGTGCCGCGCTTTTCCTCGCTGACACGAATATCGGGCAACGCCAGCAGTTGCAGCACCTGATCCTCGTCGCGCCAGATGCCGCGCAGTTCATATTGCGCCCACGATCCCTGGGTATTCGCGACGATCTCATCCTCGCCGACCTGCTCATAGCTCCAGCCATGCGCCTCGAAATAGGCGGCCAGCATGTCGATCGGTGCGGCTTCCCCGCCGCCATGTTCAAATTCGTCACTATCCATCATCGGCGCGCCTTATCACCGCATGCGACGAAAGGACAGAAGCGATCAGTCGGCGCCTTTTGCGCCGTCCGTTGGCTTGGCCTTGGCGGCTTTGACGCTCTTGGTGACCGGTTCGGCGCTCTTGCCTTCCAGCGCGTCGAGGCGCGCCTTGAGCAATTCGACCTCTTCGCGCGCGGCGGCGGCGACCGCCTTGACCGCGTCAAACTCCTCACGCGACACGAAATCCATGCCGCCGATCCAGTCCTTCGCCCGTTCGCGCGCGTTGGATTCAAACTCGCGCGTCATGCCCGCCACGGTGCCGGCAGCGCCGTTCACCAGCTTGGCCAGATCGTCGAAGAAGCGGTTTTCGCTCTGCATTATACTCGTCCTTTAAGCGGCACGCGGTCAGCGCGCCCGATCTATCTAACTTGGGTTCTGAGCGCCGGGGCCACAAGGGTCGCCGCGTCGGGATTCAGGCGGCCGATCTCATAGTTGAGGAAAGAGGCGAAGGCCAGCCATGCCAGATAGGGCAGCAGCAAAACGCCGGCAAAGCGGCGAATTCGCCAGAAAAGGGCGGTCGTTACGGCCACCAGCACGAACAGGATCAGGATCAGCGCCAGCGCGCTGCCGATCTGATGCGCGCGGAAGAAAAGCGGCGACCAGGTCAGGTTGAGGAGCAATTGTACCAGAAACAAGGCGATCGCCCCGCCCCGACCCCGCGCGCCACGTGCGTGAAGAACAATGGCGAAGGCCAGCGCCATCATGACATAGAGGATCGTCCAGGCGACACCGAAGGCCCAGCCCGGCGGCATCAAAGCAGGTTTGTCGAGCGCATCGAACCAGCGATTGCCATAGCCGCTATTGGCAAAGCGCCCGGACATGAAGCCGAGGAAGACGATCGCAGGCACCGTCACCAGCGCCCAGCGCAGATAGGCAAGACGCAACTGACCGGAAGACGCAATCTCGTTCATCGGCAACGCAGCTCCAAAAAGCCTGTCATTCGGCAGGGTCCGGCGAATCCTTAAGCGCCGAATCCAGCTTTCGACTGACGGTTTGCGGAGAAACCGTGCGCTTGGCAACGCGGGAATAGAAGATCGGGATCAGGAACAATGTGATAAGCGTCGCCAGGCTCACGCCGAACACCACGACCGTGCCGATCGAGTGGCGCGCCGCTGCGCCCGCCCCACCCCGAATGACCAGCGGCACCGCACCGATGACGGTCGCGATGGAGGTCATCAGGATCGGACGCAGGCGGCGCTTGGCAGCCTCACGAACGGCCTGCGCAATCTCCATCCCTTCGTCGCGCAACTGGTTGGCGAACTCGACAATCAGGATGCCGTTCTTGGCGGCCAGGCCCACCAGCATGACGATGCCGATCTGACTGTAGAGGTTGATCGACCCGCCCATGATCGCCAGCCCCAGCGCACCGCCGGCCACCGCCAATGGCACGGTGGCGATGATGACGCCGGGATGGATGAAGCTTTCGAACTGGGCGGCGAGCAACAGATAGACGATCAGGATGGTAAGGCCGAAAACCAGCCAGATCGACCCTCCCGTCTCGCGCAGCGACTGGCTTTCGCCGCGATAGCCGACGGCCAGCACTTCGGGCGACTGGCGCGCCTGATCCTCCAGGAACGTCAGCGCTTCGCCCAGCGACGTGCCCGGCGCCAGCGCGGCGGTCAGGGTGATGGCGCGCAGCTTGTTGTAGCGGTTGAGCTGGCGCGGCCCGGCGACTTCGCGCACCGTAACCAGCGTGGACAGCGGCACCAGCGCGCCGGTGCGGGATCGAACGTTGATCCGTTCCAGATCGGCGACGGTCCGGCGGCCATCCTCCTCCGCCTGCACCAGCACGCGATATTCCTCGCCCCGGTCGACATAGGTGCCGACACGGCGCGACCCGAGCAGGCTCTGCAACGCCTGGCTGACGTCGTTCACCGATACGCCAAGGTCGCCTGCGCGGGCCAGATTGGCCTCGATCCGCATCTGCGGCTTGGTTTCCTTATAATCGCTGTCGACGTTGATCAGACCCGGATAGGCCGCAGCCGCCCCCATGATCCGGTCGCGCGCAGCGACCAGTCCTTCGTAGGTGGAGCCGGCCAGCACGATATTGACCGGTAGCCCGCGCCCGCGCCCCAGCCCCGACCGCGGCGCCGCATTGCCGCGCACGCCCGGCTGGTCGGCGATCACCTTGTTGATGATGGTCGCCACCTCCGCCGTGGTGATGGTGCGGTCTTCCCAAGGCCGCAGGAAGGCGATGACGTTGCCACCATTGAAATCGTCCGTTGCGCCAAAACCCGATGGCGTGCGGATCACCAGATTCTGGAGCGTGCCATCCTTGCGCAGGAAGGCGAGGTCATCCTCAATCTTCTTCATATAGGCCATCATCCGGGCGAAGCCGGTGCCTTCGGGCGCGCTGATCTGCGATTCCACAACGCCGGTATCCTCCGCCGGGGCGAGTTCGCTCGGCAGGCGGGTGAAGAAGAAGCCGGCGACGCCCAGGAAGAGGACAACGCCCAGCAGCGGGAATAGCGGCTTGCGCAGCGCCCGGTCGAGCCAGCCGGCATAGCCCTGTTCCAGCCGCTGGAAGCGATCGTCGATCCAGCGCGCGAAACGGCCGCGCTCCGCCGTCTTGAGCAGCTTGGAACACATCATCGGCGCCAGGCTGAGCGAGATGAAGCCAGAGAAGGCGATGGCCGCGATCATCGCGATGGCGAGTTCGCGGAACAGCAGGCCGGTCTGGCCGGCCAGGAACATGACCGGCACGAACACGGCGCACACGACCAGCGTGGTAGAGATGATGGCAAAGCCCACCTGCCGCGTGCCGAGATAGGCGGCGACCAGCGGATCGTCGCCCTGTTCGATGCGGTGATAGACATTTTCCAGCACGACGATCGCGTCGTCCACCACCAGACCGATCGCCAGCACGAAGGCAAGCAGGGTCAGCAGATTGATCGACAGACCCAGCAGCCACATGACGGCGCATGTGGCGAGCAGGCAGATCGGCACAGTCACTGCCGGGATGATCGTCGCGCGCACCGACCCCAGAAACAGGAAGATGACGAGGATGACGAGCAGCGCCGCTTCGATCAGCGTGTCGTAAACGTTGGCGATGGCCCGTTCGATGAACAGGGATTCGTCGGTGCCGATGGCGACACGCATCCCCTGCGGCAGGGTCGGCTCCAGTTCCTTGATCAGCGCCTTCGCCTTTTGCGCGACGGCCAGCGTATTGGCGCCCGACTGGCGGATGATGCCGATGCCGATCGCCGTGCCCTGATTGGAACGGAAGCTGGTATAGGGGTTTTCCGCGCCTTCCTCGATCCGGGCGACATCGCCCAGACGCACCTGATAACCGTCGGTGCCGCGTCCCACGACCAGACCCGAAAATTCCGCTGGCGTGGCGAAAGGCCGCTCGACACGCAGCGTCTGGTTCTGGTCCTTGGATTCAAAGCGCCCGGCGGGCAGTTCGACATTCTGGCTGCGCAGCGCCGCTTCGACATCGGCCGGAGTCAGGCCGAAGGCGGCGAGCTTTTCAGCGTTGAACCAGATGCGGGTGGAAGGCCGCGCTTCGCCGCTGATATTGACGCGGGCAACGCCGTCGATCGCGGCAAAGCGGTCCGCGACATTACGGTCGAGATAATCGCTGATCTGGATCGGGGTCCAGCCGGGGCGTGAGAAGGCGAGGAAGAGGATGGCGCGCGCGTCGGAATCCACCTTGCGGATTTCCGGCGCCAACGCGTCTTCGGGCAGATCCTCCACCACCGAACCCACACGATCGCGCACGTCATTGGCGGCGGTGTCGATGTCGCGGGATGGGTCGAATTCGATATTGATGTTGGATGTGCCGTCCTGCGACGTGGAGGTGATGGTCTGGATGCCCTGCACCCCCGCGACCGCATCCTCGATCAGCTGGGTGATGCGGCTTTCCACCACGGAGGCCGCCGCACCGGTATAAGCGGTTTCGACCGACACGATCGGCGGATCGGTATCGGGATATTCGCGCACCGACAGGCTCATCCAGCCCACGACGCCGACGATGCAGAGCAGCACCGCGACGACCGCGGCGAAGACGGGACGGCGGACGGAAAGGTCGGACAGCTGCATCAGCGGGCTGCCTTGCCCTTGCTATCCTTGTCCTTTTCGCCGGGAAGGCGCACGGTCACGCCGTCGGTCAGTTTCACGACGCCTTCGGTCACGACCGTCTGGCCCGGCTTCACACCGCCCAATATCTCCACCCGGCCGTCCTGGCGAATACCGGTGCTGACCTTGGTCCGCTTGGCGACATGATCCTCGATCAGGAAGACGAACCGCTCCTCGCCATCGCCCACCACCGACAGTTCCGGCACCGACAGCGACTGACGCTGGCGGGCCAGCACGCTGACCGTCAGCAACATGCCGGGCTTGAGCGCGTGATCGGGGTTGGGCAGGATCGCCCGCACCCTGACGGCGCGGGTGGCTGGGTCGATGACGGGGTCGATGGTGGCGATGGTGCCGTTGAACGGCCGGTCAGGCCAGGCGGCCGATACCGCCTTGATCGGCATGCCGGTGCGGATCATCGCCAGCCGGGTTTCGGGAATGGTGAAGTCCAGCTTGATCCGACTGATATCGCTGACCGTGGCGATCGCCGTGCCGGCGGTGACGATCGCGCCGGGCGACACGGTGCGCAGCGAC
>JAGVJS010000395.1 GCA_020051025.1 Sphingobium sp.
AGGCTGCGCGCCGGACGCTCTGCTGGCGCGGGATTTCGACGCCTTGCGGGCGTGCGGCCTGTCGCGGCAGAAGCAGGGCTATGCCCGGAGCCTCGCCGAACTGGTCCTGTCGGGCGAACTCGACCTCCACGCCCTGCCCGCCGATGATGAGACCGCGATCGCGCAACTGGTGCAGATCAAGGGGATCGGTCGCTTGTCAGCGGAAATATACCTGCTGTTCGCGGAAGGGCGGCCGGATATCTGGCCCGCCGGCGATCTGGCGATACAGATTGAGATCGGCCGGATATTGGGCATGCCCGCACGGCCGAGCGAAAAATTGACCCGGGACGTCGCCGAAGCCTGGCGTCCGCATCGCGGCGCTGCCGCGATCATGGCCTGGCACCATTATAACACCGAGGTACTCTGACCCATGCCCCTGCCCCACGCCCGCTACATCGTCGTGCCCCATGAGGGCGTCTGGAAGATCAATCTGGACAATAAATATTACGGCCCCTTCCCGACTCAGGCGGCGGCGGTGGAGAGCGCGACCGGCACTGCGCGCAAGGCGAGCGAGGCTGGCTATCCCGCGTCCGTGCTGCTGATGCAGGGAACGCAGTTCGAAACGCTGTGGACCAGCCTGGCCGAAGATGAGACCAGCGCCCCGTAAAGTATTTTAGCGCTCAACAGGGAACCGAACGGCACCGCCGGCATTTACATGATCCAGATTTAACGGGTCGTGGAATGCGCAAGAAGGTTCTGATCGTCGAAGACGAGATTTTCGTCGCACTGGAAATCGAGCAGATCGTCGAGGATGCCGGATTTGCTGTCGGGGCCATCGCCGCCGATCGAGCAAGCGCTCTGGCAAGCGCGGACGATTGCGACATTGCGCTGGTCGACCTCAATCTGCGCGACGGGCCGACCGGGCCGCAGATCGGCATGGAACTGGCCGCCCGGCACGGCATCCGCGTGATCTACGTCACCGCCAACCCGGCCCAGATCGGCGAAGCGTCGGTCGCGGCGCTGGGCGTCATCACCAAGCCGTTTCGCCCCCAGAGCATCGCCGCAGCGCTGCAACTGGCCGCTGCCGAGCAGCCCGACCTGACCGATGCGGAGATTGCCGGCTTTACGCCGTTCCGGCCGCACGGCTCATGGAACGGGATGGAATCCAGAGGCTGAGCCGCAGGCCGTCGGGCTGCCACTGGCGTTCGATCCGGCCACCCAGTTGCCGTTCGACACTGAGCGTCATCAGCCGGCTGCCGAAACCGTCCGCGCCGCCGGGCACGACCGCCGGGCCGCCCGTTTCCTGCCAGTCGATGCGGACATCGTCCCCGGTCAGCGCCACATGCAGATGCACCACACCTTCGGCTACGGACAGCGCGCCATATTTCGCGGCATTGGTGGCCAGTTCGTGAAACAGCAGCGCCAGCGGCGTCGCTGAACGGTCGTCGATCGCGACATTGTCGCCTGACAGCAGGATGCGCGTTGCCCCGTCATGGCGATAGGGCGCGAAAATCTGGTCGAGTATGCCCCAGAGCCGCCCTTCCCCATCGCCGATCTGCGCCGCCGATTCGATACTGTGCGGCCGGACGAAATCATGGGCGCGGCCCAGTGCCAGGATGCGGTCGCGCAGGTCGTCGGCGACGTCGGCAATCGCCGGATGCTGGCGCGCGGACAGGCCGATGAGGCCGGCGATCACCGAGAAGATATTCTTGATCCGGTGCGACAGTTCGTGCGCGATCATCTCACGCTCGTCGATCATCAGTTTCTGTTCGTGAATGTCGGTGCAGGTGCCGATCCAGCGCACGATCAGACCGGCGGCATCGCGGATCGGCAACGCGCGGCCCAGCGTCCAGCGATAGTCGCCGCCATGATGGCGCAGCCGATATTCGATCTCATAAGGTTCGCCGGTGGCCAGGCTGTTGCGCCAGCGCGCCCAGGCCCGGTCCTGATCGTCGGGATGGAACATGCCGTTCCAGCCGGCGCCATCGGTCGATCCGGCCGGTACGCCGGTATATTCATACCAGCGGGCATTATAATAATCATGATAGCCGTCGGGCAGCGTCGACCAGACCATTTGCGGCATGGTGTCGGCGAGCGAGCGGAACAGCCGGTCGCTTTCGGCGACGGCGGCGGCGTCGAGCCGCTGGCGCATGATCATGTCGCGGTCGCGACGACGCCCTTCCAGTTCCACCATCACCTGCCGGGCGAGCAGGGTCAGCCCCTGCCGTTGCAGCGGGGTCAGGTCCGGGCGCGGCACCGTGTCGATGACGCACAGGGCGCCCAGCGGTTCGCCATCCGCCCCCACCAGCGGCGCACCGGCATAGAAGCGGATATGCGGCGGCCCCGTGACCAGTCCGTTATCGGCAAAGCGCGGATCACAGGTAGCGTCAGGCACGATGAAGATATCGTCGCCCAGCATCGCCAGCGCGCAGAAGGACACGTCGCGCGGCGTTTCTTCCGCATCCAGCCCGACGCGCGCCAGGAAACGCTGCCGCACATCCTCGACAATGCTGACCAGCGCGATCGGCGCGCCGCACAGTTGGGACGCGAAGCCGGTAATGTCGTCCAGATTGCGGAAGCCGCCGGCGTCAAGATCGTACAGCGCCAGCAGCGCCGCGCGATCCGTTGCCAGCCCCCGACCTTCAGCCATTGCGGGCGTCAGCCATCGCTGACCCGTTCGATATCGGCGCCGACGGCGGACAGCTTCTCTTCCAGCCGTTCATAGCCGCGATCGAGATGATAGACGCGCTGAACCTGCGTTTCGCCTTCGGCAGCAAGGCCGGCGAGGATGAGGCTCATCGAGGCGCGCAGATCGGTCGCCATCACCGGCGCGCCGACCAGTCTGTCGACGCCGCGCACCACGGCGGTGCGGCCGTTGACGGCGATGTCCGCGCCCATGCGCGCCAGTTCGGGGACGTGCATGTAGCGGTTTTCGAAGATGGTTTCGGTCAGCACCGATGCGCCGTCCGCCTTCGTCAGCATCGCCATGAACTGCGCCTGCATGTCGGTCGGGAAGGCCGGGAACGGCGCGGTTGACAGGGTCAGGGGCTTGAGCTTGCCGTCCGACGCAATGCGGATGCCGTCCTTGTGCGGATCGACCTGCACCCCCGCATCGCGCAGCGCGGCGAGGATGGCATGCATGTCGTCGGCATTGGCGCCGACCAGATCGACCGATCCGCCGGTGATGGCGGCGGCGCAGGCATAGCTGCCCGCCTCGATCCGGTCGGGCATGACGCTGTAGGTCGCGCCGTGCAGCCGCTCGCGACCGTGGATGATCAGCTTGTCGGTGCCGATGCCCTCAATGTCTGCGCCCATCGCGACCAGCAGGTTGCACAGGTCGACGATTTCCGGTTCGCGCGCCGCATTTTCAAGGATGCAGGTGCCCTTCGCCAGCGACGCCGCCATCACCGCATTTTCGGTGGCGCCGACCGATACGACCGGGAAGGTGTAGATGCCGCCGGGCAGGCCGCCGTCCGGCACGCTGGCGCGGACATAGCCGGCCGTGGTTTCGAGCGTTGCGCCGAACGCTTCCAGCGCTTTGAGATGCAGGTCGATCGGGCGGTTGCCAATGGCGCAGCC
>JAGVJS010000332.1 GCA_020051025.1 Sphingobium sp.
GGCGACGTCGCGCGGATCGGACCTGCCGTGCAACTGGCGCAAGCGGTGGCGCTGGTCCGCGATCTGGTCAACACGCCGGCCGCAGACATGGGGCCGCCCGATCTGGAAGCCGCCGTGGAGAAGGTTGGTGCCGCCTTTGGCGCGAGCGTCACCGCCATCAGGGGCGACGCGCTGGAACAGGGTTTTCCGATGATTCACGCCGTCGGCAAGGCGGCGGACAAGAGCTTCGCCCCGCGCCTGATCGAACTGCAGTGGGGCGATGCCGCCCATCCGCGCATCGCCATCATCGGCAAGGGCATCTGCTTCGACAGCGGCGGTCTGGACATCAAGCCGTCTTCGGGCATGCGGATCATGAAGAAGGATATGGGCGGCGCGGCCCATGCGCTGGCGCTGGCGAAGCTCATCATGGGCGCGCGGCTGCCGGTGCGGTTGCACCTGCTGATCCCGGCGGCGGAAAATGCGATTGCGGGCAATGCCTTCCGCCCCGGCGATATCTTGCGCACGCGCAAGGGGCTGTCCGTCGAGATCGGCAATACCGATGCCGAAGGGCGGCTGGTGCTGGGCGATGCGCTGACGCGCGCAGGCGAGGACAAGCCCGAACTCATGATCGATTTCGCGACCCTGACCGGCGCGGCGCGCGTCGCGGTCGGCCCGGACCTGCCCGCCCTGTTCGCCAATGACGATGCGCTGGCGGCCGATATCGCCGCGGCCGGCGCCCAGGTGGACGACCCGACCTGGCGGTTGCCGCTATGGGACGGCTATGCCGACATGCTGAAATCCGACGTGGCGGACATCAACAATGCGGGCGAAGGCGGCTTTGCCGGCGCGATCACCGCCGCCTTGTTCCTGAAGCGCTTCGTGCCCGAGGACACGCCCTGGCTGCATCTCGACACCTTCGCATGGCGCCCCGCATCGAAGCCCGGCCGGCCCAAGGGCGGCGAAGCGCTTGGCCTGCGTGCGGTTTTCCGTCTACTGCAACAGCGTTACGGACGAACCGCATAACAGTTGCGACAGCTTCTCATTCCGTTACGCAACCGGATTGGGAATAGTGCGTTAAGCTGGCATGAACGCGCATAGCCTCACCGAAACCGAGCGCCCCGCCCTTCAACCCCTGGGACAGTGGATGCGCACGCTGGTCGATTATGTCCGATCGGGGAAACCCGACCTGACCAACCGCCAGATGGCCCTGATGATGACCGTCTATATCGGGTCCGGCCCGCATACGGTCCGCGGTCTGGCGGAGGCATTGCATGTGTCGAAGCCGGTCATCACCCGCGCGCTGAACAAGCTTTCCGCCCTCGGCTACCTCCGCCGGGAGCGCGATGTGGCCGATCGTCGCAATATTTTCATCACCCGAACGTCAAAAGGGGCGGAATTCCTTGACGCCTTTCACCATTTCATCGCAGGAACCGGCCGCGATGACAGGCACGATCAACTCCGCGCGGAACGCTCCGCCTGAAAGAACCCGGTTCAAGCTGGATGGCCGGTCAGTAGCGCTCGACCGCCGCGTTCATGCGGCGCGCGGCGATCTGGCCGATCTGGCGCTGGCGGGGGTTCTCTTCTCCGCCCATTATGCCAAGGCCGTTGCCCTGACCTGTGTTGCGCCCGGCGCTGCAATCGTGTCGGGCACATCGCCCACAGCCGAGGCGGTGAGCGAATTGCTGCGCGGCGAAACCTTCCATGCGCTGGACGTAATGACCGATTGGGCGTGGGGCTTTTGCGGCCATGACGGCTATGTCGGCTATATCCGCCGTGACGCGCTGGACCTGCTGGAAACACCAAACCACCGCATCAAGGTGGAAAGTGCGCCGCTGTTCAGCGCAGCCGACATCAAGTCGCCGATCGCCGACCATTGGCCGGGCGGCGCGCTCTTCTCAGGCGAGGTGGAGGGCAGCTTCATCGCCTGCGCCGAAGGCTATATCCATGTGCGCCATGCCGAACCGGCCGACACGAAGCCGTCAGACTGGGTCGCGACGGCCGAGCGCTATCTGGGCCAGCCCTATATCTGGGGCGGGCGCGGCCATCGCGGCATCGATTGTTCGGGGCTGGTGCAGGTCGCGCTGGGCCAGGCGGGCATCGCCGTTCCGCGCGACACCGACCTGCAATGCGAGGGGATCGGCGCACCGATCGATAGCGAAACGGCGCTCCAGCGCGGCGATCTGATCTTCTTCCCCGGCCATGTCGGCATCATGACCGACGGCAAGACGCTGCTGCACGCCAATGCCCATTGGATGGCCGTGGTAAAGGAGCCGCTGGCAGACATGGTCGCGCGCCTCGCCGACACCAACCCGCAGCCCATCATCGCCCGGCGGAGAATCAGCGCATGAGCACGAAAGTCTTCATCGACGGTGGCCATGGCACCACCGGCATCGAAATCGCCGACCGGCTGGCCGGTCGCGCCGAACTGTCGCTCATCACCGTGCCGGAAGAGTTGCGCCGTGACGCCAATGCGCGGCGCGATGCGCTGAACGCCGCCGATGTGGTCATTCTCTGCCTGCCGGACGATGCCGCGCGCGAAGCCGTGTCGCTGATCGACAACGACCACACCCGTGTCATCGACGCATCGACCGCGCATCGCGTGGCCGATGGCTGGACCTATGGCTTTCCTGAACTGGAGCCGGGCCATCGCGATGTGCTGGCGAACAGCCGCTTCGTCGCCAATCCCGGCTGCTGGCCGACCGGCTTTCTGGCGCTGGTGCGTCCGCTGGTGCTGGCCGGCCTGCTGCCTGCCGACTGGCCGGTGACGGTGTCGGGCGCGTCGGGCTATTCGGGCGGCGGCAAGGCGATGATCGCCGAATATGAAGGCGAATCCGGCGCGCCGAGCGCTTTCCGCCCCTATGGGCTGACGCTGGGCCACAAGCATGTGCCGGAAATGACCCGCTATTCGGGCCTGGCCCATCCGCCGCTGTTCGCGCCGGCGGTGGCCAATGCCTATCGCGGCATGATTGTGGAAGTGCCGCTGCAACTGCGGGCGATGCCGGGCGCGCCGACGCTGGCCGATATCCATGCCGCGCTGGCGGGTGCCTATACCGGGTCGCAGATCGTCAGCGTCGCATCGCCGGACGAGAGCGCGGCCATGGGCAATGTCACGCTGGAACATGTCGGCGCGACCGATCGGCTGGCGCTCTATGTGTTCGGCAGCGAGGCAAGCGGTCAGGCGCGGCTGGTCGCGGCGCTCGACAATCTGGGCAAGGGCGCAGCCGGCGCGGCGGTCCAGAATCTCAACATATTGGCGGGCCTGCCGGAAACCGCCGGCTTGCGGCTGTAAGAGGCAGATTACGCGCAATGACCCCGTCGTGCAATCCGACGCCGTCTTGAATTTAGTGGATGGTGCCCAGCGGCTGGTCGTAGGTGAGCAGCACGATCAGCCGCTCGATCTGACGCCAATGGCAGAAATGAATGTGATTGCCCTGATCGAGGCTGCGATCGGCGCGCGCTGCGGCTTCATAGCCGGCATTGTCGCCGAACAGAGCCATCAGCTCAGCCGCATCGTCATAGCTCTTTCGATCCGAAAGATATGGAACCTGCATTGCAACCCCCGATATTCTGGCGACCTTGTTATGGCGGCAGGCATTTCAATCGCCGTGCCAATTGCATGCTTTGAAGGCGCAGGCGGGGTTGAAGAGTCAATGTAGCATTAGGCAAGTCCCGCAGTGAGACAATAGTCCCGGAATGGAACGGCTGATCCCGAAACGGGCCAGCATCGCTTTCGCGCCACCCTGTCACCAAAGCATCTGGTCTCGCCGTCCCTATCATGGCAATGGGCAGTTATGAGCAAGGGCAGAAAAGAACCGACCGGCGCAGGCGCGATCATCGCCTTCCTGATTCTGGCCGGGACGATCGGCGGCGGGCTGATGGGCCAGCCAAGCATCGGCCTGCTGGCGGGAACCGGCGCGGGTGTGCTGATCGCCGTGCTGCTGTGGCTGCGCGAACGGGGAAAATAAGCCGCGCAGGGGCCGCTTCCAGCCTCTTGCTCCCGATCCTGCGTCCGCATAGATGTGGCGACATGAAAAAACATATCATCGCCATCCCCGCGATCCTGCTGCTGATCGGCGGCGGCACCTTCCTCTACCTGGCGCAGGGCAACACGGCCGCATTGCCGCCGGGCGCGGACACGGGGAAGGAGCCGGTCTTCACCACCCCGAAGAATGAGATGCTGCCAACGGTCAACATCGCCGAGGTGAAGCCGTGGACCGCGAATGAAAAGCCGGTTGCTGCGCAGGGCTTGAGCGTGGCGCGCTATGCCGAAGGGCTGGCCCATCCGCGATCGCTGCTGCGTCTGCCCAATGGCGACATATTGGTGGCCGAAACCAACAGCCCGCCCCGTCCGCAGGGCGGCATCGTCAACAAGGTGATGAATTTCCTGATGAACAAGGCAGGCGCCGGCGTGCCGTCCGCCAACCGCATCACCCTGTTGCGGGACGTCGATGGTGACGGCAAGGCGGAGACCAAGACGGCCTTCCTGACCGGCCTCAATTCGCCCTATGGCATGGCGCTGATCGGCGACACGCTTTATGTCGCCAATACCGATGCGCTGATGGCCTTCCCCTACAAGGAAGGCGACACGAAGATCACGGACAAGGGCCGCAAGATCATCGACCTGCCCGCGCAGGCGCCCAACCAGCATTGGACCAAGAGCCTGACCGCCAGCCCGGAAGGGCTGCTCTATGTCGGCGTCGGCTCCAACAGCAATATCGGCGACAACGGACTGGACGTGGAAAAGGGCCGCGCCCTTGTGCTGGAGGTGAACCCCAAGACGGGATATAAGCGCATCTTCGCGTCCGGCCTGCGCAATCCGGTCGGCCTGGCGTTCGAACCGAAGAGTGGCGAGCTATGGGGCGTGGTGAATGAGCGCGACATGCTCGGTGGCGATCTGGTCCCCGATTATCTGACGCGGGTGGAATTCGGTGCCTTCTACGGCTGGCCGTGGAATTACTGGGGCGGGTATGAAGATCGCCGCGTCCAGCCGCAGCGCCCGGAAATCCGCGAATATACCAAACGCCCCGACTATGCGCTGGGCAACCATGTGGCGCCGCTGGGCCTGACCTTCGCCAACGGGCTGCAACTGGGCGCGCCCTATACCGACGGCGCGATCGTCGGCCTGCATGGCAGCTGGAACCGTAAACCCGCCGCCGGCTACAAGGTCGTCTATGTCGGCTTTGCCGATGGCGAGGCGGGCAAGGCCAAGCCGGTGGATGTGCTGACCGGCTTCCTGAACAAGGATGGCGCTGCGCGCGGTCGCCCGGTCGATGTCACCGCCGACGCCAAGGGTGCGCTGCTGGTCAGCGACGATGTCGGCGGCGTGGTGTGGCGCGTGACGAAAGCGCAGTAACAACGCGATAGCCGACAAGAAAAAAGGGGCGGTCCTGAACAGTCAGAACCGCCTCTTTTTGCGTCAGAACGGCAGGTTTCAGACGGTCAGGCCATGCCGCCCGGCCAGTTCGACCACATATTGCCAGGCCACACGGCCCGACCGGCTGCCCCGCTGGGTCGACCATTGGATCGCGTCCAGCGGATCGAAGCTGACGCCAAGCTTGCCCGCATAGCCCGCCACGATCGCGACATAGGCGTCCTGATCCAGCGCGTGGAAACCCAGGCTGAGCCCGAACCGGTCGGACAGCGCCATCTTGTCATCCACCACGTCGCGCGGGTTGATCGGGTCATCCTGTTCCGACAAATGACGCGGCACGATATGGCGGCGGTTGGACGTCACATAGAGGCGGACATTGGCCGGCCGTGCGGCCGTGCCCCCCTGCAACAGCGATCGCAGCGCACGAGCGTCCCCCGCCCCCTGTTCCTCGAACCCCAGATCGTCGAGGAACAGGATGAAGGGCCGGCTGGTGCCGCGCAGCAGCGAGAAGAGCGTCGGCAGGCTCGCCAGTTCATCGATCGCGCATTGCAGCAGGGCGATGTCCTGCCCTTCCTTTTGCAACTGGCCGACGACCGAGGCGACCACCGCCGACTTGCCGGTGCCACGCGCGCCCCACAGCAGCACATCATGCGCGGCATGGCCGGCCGCATGGCGCCGGCTATTGTCGAGCAGCGCGCTCTTCTGCGCATCGATCCCGGTCAGCAGCGCATAGTCCACCGGGGCGAACACTTCCGTCGCGTGGATCGCCCGCCCGTCCCAGACATAAGCGGGATGCGCGCTCAGATCCGCCGAGATGGGCGGCGGCGG
>JAGVJS010000137.1 GCA_020051025.1 Sphingobium sp.
CAGGATCGCGCCAATCTGCGGCAGGCTGGCGACCGTCAGGCGTCGTGCCAGCCAGCAGACAGCCGCGCGGGCACGAAACAGGCTGGGCGAACGATCCCCGCTCAGCAGGTCACAGCGATGCACGCCCATTTCATAATCGACCTGATCGATGATGTCGGCGACCTGGACGCGGCGGCTCGCAGCGCGGGGCGATCGCAGCGCCACGCGCGCCGCAATCAGCCGGATCGTCTGCCGATCGGCGGGCTGAAGCGCGGCCATCACTGGCCGCTCCCCAGTCCCAGTGCGAAGGCAATTGCTGCCATGATGATCACAGTCGTGACCAGCAACCCGTAGAACAGTGACACGCGCTCGATCCATGACAGCGGCTGACCGGTCACCGGGCAGTGCAGCAGCGCATGCAGCGCCTTGTCCAGCACCCGGCTCATGCGTCACCGCCGATCGCGCGTGCCCGCGCCGCCAGCTGCTCTAGATCGGCCGCCAGCTTGGCGGGGCTGATCCGGGTATCGGACAGGCGGTGATGGAGCAGCGCGATCTCCGACGCGATCCGTTCGACGCTATCGCCGGCCGCGATCTGGCCGTGCAACGCCATCATTTCCGCGCGGTGCATGACGTAGGACGATACGCGCCCACGCCGCTTCCACATGGACACGGTGCCCTTGTTGATCCGCAGCGCGTCCGCCAGCGCCGTGTCCGAGCGAACGCCCATCAGAGCCTTTAGCTGAGCGATCTCCGATGCGGCGGCACTCATGCCATCACCGGCTGCGAAGAAAGCTGCGTCCAGGCGGAATGAAGATTATTGACGGTGACATCACTATCACGCCCGCCGCCAATCATCTTCGCCAGTTCCAGCGCATAGGTACAGCTGCGCAGGCCGCCCGGCTTCGATCCGATCTTGTGCAGGAAGGCGACGACCTGGCTGTCCTCGATCTCCCAGGCTGCCGCCAGCGCCTCGATATCGTCCTTCAACGGCAGGGCACGCACCATGCGCAGACCGATCCGGCTATACAATTGGGCGAAGTCGGCCGCGCGCGCGCCGCCCTCCATGCGCGATACGACCTTGGGATTTCCAATCAACGCGATGCCGATCTGCGTCTGGTCAAACCATCCCCGGACCTCCTCGATCTGGTCGATGTCGAGGTTTTGGGCATCGTCCAGGATTAGCAGGCCGCCCGTGTCGCGAAACTTGCCCATGACATAGGCGGAAAGACGCGCTGTACCGGTCGGGCCTGTGAAGTCCTTCATCACCGCCAAAATCTGGTGGCACAGCGCCATCGTGGTTTTGGTCGATCGCAGGATTTCGACGTGCCACACATTGCTGGCCCGGTCCGCATATTCCTTGCAGGCGGTGGTTTTCCCAGTGCCAGGGCCGCCGACCCAATAGGTCATCCGGCCACGCTGCGCCCAGGACAGCAGGTTATGCAGTTCCTTGGCTGTCTGCGTTTCAAAGTAGCTTGGGATGATGGGCGCTTCGACCCGCAATTCCGTCTGGCGCATCAGCGTCTGGCGAAAACGATAAATCGCCTTGGCAATATCGCCATTGACCCCAGCATATTTCTCATTGGCAAAAAGGGACAGAGTACTGCCGGGGCGGCTGATCAGCGGCTGCAATTGCGCCCAGCTGAGCGAGCGCGTCTGCTTATGCTCCAGCAGCCAGGCACGCTGGTCGCGGATGAAGTCGTCCGTCTCTTCTATGTTGTTCACGTTGTTCATGTTACCCGTCCTTCGCTTTTGCGAGCATTGCGGTCGTGGCGGGCGCCTTCGAACTCACCCGCCACGGCCCTTTCATTCGACCAGCCGCAGACGTTCGATGACGCTGGAAAGCTGGCCCATGACCTGGTCGTGAGAGGTGGCCTGAGCGACCTCTGAAACTGTTTTGAGAGCGGCGTTGCCACGGAAGCGCGTGGGCCGAACGACCACGGGTTCAGGGATCGGTGTTTCGACTTGCTGTCGCCTCATCTGCGCTGCAACCTGGTCAGCCGTCAGCAGCTTTTCGATCTCGGCCGTCTTGCGGATGCTCTTGCGCATCTCCCCGCGCAGCTTGGCGGTGCGCTTGGCGTCATGCATGTCGTCGAAACCCGACTTTTCCCAAATCGGCGCGGTGCAAAGATAGTGGCCGCCGTTGTCGTAGACATAGACAGCCTCACTTAAATCGTCCGGATCGAAGCGGACGGTCAGCAGCTGCCCGGCGTACCGGCTCAATTCCGGCGTCCAGTACCTATTGCCGCCAACTGTGACGATGCCGGACTTCCGATCTGCCTTGATCTGCTCGCCTGTGAGAAGCGCCAGGCGAAGATGCTCTTCCGTTGCACGGCCGATCGGCGACCTGGCATAGCTGTCGGCAAAGGTCTGCGCGAAGCTGCCGCCATGGGTGGTTTCGGTGCGGCGGCCGGTACGCTCATTATGGATGCGCATCCCTTCCTCGACGACGACCAGGAACAGGTCGAGCGGCACGGCCGTCTCGCGGTAATTCTCGGGCTTATTATCGACATGGTTGCCCGACCAGGCTCCGGCGCAACGCGGGTCTTTTGCGATATAGTCGGCCAGATCGCGCCATGCGCGCTCGATCGGCTTGGACTGCCCGGAATAGGGCAGTGTCCAGGTGATGCCGATGTTGAGGGCGGGGAGCAGGCCGAGCGGCTCTTCCTCGCGAATGCGGAAGCGAAAGCGATTGTCGATGCCGCCGCTGATCCACTTGGATGCGAACGCGCGGCCATTGTCCATCGTGCAGTGCTGGGGAATCCCGTGGCGCTTGAACAGGTCCGCAAAGGCCAGACGGGTCAGCAGCGCGCTTTCAGTATCGCCGACGCGCCAGGCGAGCATCATGCGACTGTAAACGTCCTGGATGCCCACAAGGATCGGGCGTTCGATTTTGCCGTCCGGGAATCGCACGAACACGTCGAATTTGTGCCCGTCGATGTTGACGTTTGCCATCGCGTGCAGATGCGCCACGGTGCGCTGCTGGGCCGGAACCATCGCTTTTACCGCGTCCATGCCCTTGCGACGGGCGATGATGAAACGCGGATCGACTTCCCGTTCCAGCTTGCGCAGCAACGTCTTTTCGCTCGGGAGGGCAATGCCCTGGGGCTTGGCGTAGAGGTGGACAGTGCGCCAGTAGCAGCTGGAAAAGGTTGGCCGTTCCGGGCGCAGGTAATCAGACTTCAGCTGTTCCCATGCGCCGGGATGGACATCAGCTTCCTTGCCTCCGCCTTTGCGGCGCGGGGCGAGGGCCGGCAGGCGATCACCCTGTGCAACGCCCTTCACCAGCTTCTGCCAATTATAGATCGTGTTGACGCTGACCTTCTCAGCCTGCGCGACTGCCTGCGCGGCGGCCGTCTGGTTCATGCCGGTGGAAATGCAGGCATCGACCTGGGCGATGATCTGCGCGCGACGCATGGCCTCGGCTTTAACGGCGTCCGACTGCATATCGTACCACGCCCAGCCATGCGCCTGCCGCGCGATCGCGACGGCGTCTTCATCATTGGCAGCGGAGAAGCCGATCCCGCGCTTGACCAGGTCACCGCGCGCAGCGTCGGGCAGCAGTGACAGATGATATTCCATCCCGCCGCCGCGACCCTTGCGGGGACGCGCACGGGGAGTACCGGCTTCATCTACCGCCAGCGCCCAATTCTCGATGTCAGCCCGTTCGTTCACTTTACGCTTCGTCCTCGGCAGGCCCGGCAGTGCAAGATCGGCGATCTCCGCTGCCGTGAACCAGGTCTTTCCACCCCCCAATTCGATCATTTCCGTCGGTTCCTCGTGATGGTCGGGTTGATGCGCTTCAGGTCTTTCTTGCGGCGCAGCAGCTTGTCGATTTCGCTGTCGATCTGGCCGATCTCAGCGGTGTAAATTTCTTCGCCGACCAGCACGGCCGCGCCGATCGGACGGACTTCGCGGTCCAGCAGATCGAAGCGGTTCGTCACTGCAATCAGCGCCAGCATTCGCGAAAAGCTGATGTTGTGCGTTTCCAGTGCCGGGCTGGCGTAGTTGTTCAGCATGTTCAGGGTCACTTCGTCCGACAGCAGCACGGACATTTCCGCCGCGATTACGGTGCGGTCGCGCTTGTCGCCCTTCAGGATTTCAGCCACCGTCCGGGCAGTTCGCGCATCCACGCCTGCCAGCGCAGCCGGCAGCGTTGCCGGCTGCGGCGCGTCGAACGTGAAGGCGAACTGATCTACGGAGGCGCGCGTCTTAGCCATTCTGAGCCTTGTCCCAGGCTGCATCGTCGCAAGGGGCGCAGCTATGCGGCCAGCGAACGTCGTGCGCACAGATATGGCCGCGCGCGATCGGGCCAAGGTCATCCACCCGAGGTGCAACGTCGCGATCGAGCCACGCAATGAAATCCGCGACCAGGTCAGGCGACAGCGCATCGGGCGCGGCTTTGATATTCGAGCCGGCCACGATCAGTCCCTCATCCACCAGTAGGGCGACTGCTCTTCGATAGCAGGCAGTTCATGGACGGCCGGCACGACTGCGACCGGCGTCGCCACCTCGACGCGGCGCGAGCAGCCGGACCGCGCCTTGCGCAG
>JAGVJS010000102.1 GCA_020051025.1 Sphingobium sp.
ATGGCGGGCGCGCCCAGCGCGCCTGCGGCGGTGCCCATGGCGGTGGTCGCACAGGTCGCGCAATGGAAGAAGCCGCGACGCGACATCCCCTCATCATGGTCCCCGCTGTGCTGATGCCCCTGGCTCATCCTGTCCCCGATTCTTCTTTGACGTTACGCGCAGTCTTGCGCTATGCGGCGATTTAACAATATCATATGACTAATTGCAAGAGGAGTGGGTGATGGTGAAGGGGTTTTGGGCAGCATCGCTGATAGTCATGGTGGCGGCCGCTTCGTCTCTTCCCGCAAAAACTCCGACATATCAATCCCGCGCCACCCAGTTCGCGGACAAGCCTGCCGTCGCGGCCGGCGTCGCCTGGTATCCCGAACAATGGCCCGAATCCCGCTGGGATGTCGACCTTGCGATGATGAAGGATACAGGCTTCAACACCGTGCGCATCGGCGAATTTGCCTGGAGCCGGATGGAACCGTCCGAAGGACAGTTCGATTTCGACTGGATGGACCGCGCCGTCGCCGCCGCCAAACGGCACGGTTTCATGATCGTCATCGGCACGCCCAGCGCGGCCCCGCCCGCCTGGCTCACGCAAAAATATCCCGACACGTTGCGCGTCGATGAAAATGGCACCCGCGCCGGCCATGGCGGCCGCCGCCATTTCTCCTTCGCCAGTGCGCGCTATCGTGACCTCTCCCGCCGCATCGCCGTCGAAATGGCGAAACGCTATGGCAAAGACCCGTCCGTCGTCGGCTGGCAGATCGACAATGAAGTCGGCCCGCCCAGCTTCGATCCTGAATCCGTCGCGGCATGGCACAAGTTCCTGAAAGGCCGCTACGGCACGATCGACACGCTCAACCAGCGCTGGACCACCCAATATTGGAGCCAGCATTATAACGACTTCGATCAGATCCCGCTACACGCCACCGGCCAGCAAAATCCCGGCCTGCTGCTCGACTTCAAACATTTCACCAGCGCCACCTGGACCGACTATGTGCAAAATCAGGCGCAGGCCATCCGCCCGCTGATCGACAGCCGCGCCTTCGTCACCACCAACACCATGTTCTGGAATGCGGGCTTCGACCATTTCCAGATGCACCGCGATCTCGATATCGCGTCATGGGACAATTATATTCAGGAAGGGCGGCCCGACTGGGTCGCCAATGGCGCGAACCATGATCTGGTGCGCGGCTATAAAAGGCGCAATTTCTGGCTGATGGAAACCCAGCCGGGCCGGGTCGACTGGGCGCCTGTCAACCGTTCGCTCGATCCGGGCCAGACCCGCGAAATGGCGTGGCAGGCGGTGTCGCATGGCGCGGACGCGGTACTTTACTGGCAATGGCGCTCGCCCGCCAACGGGCAGGAAGTCTATCATGGCGCGGTGCTGGGGCAGGATGGCCTGCCCAATCCCGTCCATGGCGAAATCGCGCAGACGGCCAGGGAACTGACCGCCGCCGCCCCGCTGCTGGCCGATACCCAGCCGGCGGCGAAGGTCGGTTTCCTCTTTTCCTATGACAGCCGCTGGGCGATCGACCTGCAACGCCACAACAAGGCGTTCGACCCCATAAAATCCTTCACCGACACCTATCGCCCCTTCCGCACGGCGTCTCAGGGCGTCCATATCCTTTCGGCCGACGATGATCTTTCCGTCTATCCGCTGATCGTCGCGCCCAACCTCAATGTCCTGACGCAAAGCCAGGCCGATCGCCTTGCCGCCTATGTGCGTGGCGGCGGGCAGCTTCTGCTCGGCGCGCGGTCAGGCATGAAGGATGACGCCAATGCGCTCTGGCCGCAACGCCAGCCCGGCCCGCTCGCCGATCTGCTCGGCGCGCAGGTCGAACAATATTATGCGCTGGATGAAAATGTCGGCGTGAAGGGCGCGGTTCGCGGCACCGCGACCCTGTGGGCCGAGGAGCTCAAACCCACAGCCTCCGACGCACAGGTGCTGGCGACTTACGACAATCCGGGCGGCTGGCTGGACGGTAAGCCCGCCATCGTCTCGCGGCAGGCGGGGAAGGGCCGCATCACCTATCTCGGTGCATGGCTGGAACCCGCCGCCATGCAGCAACTGGCCGATCGCCTGCTTTCGGAGGCAAAGATTCAGCCACTCGTCCCGAACGCCCATCCCGACCTCGAAATCAGCGAGCGTGCGGGCAAGGGCAAGCGCGTGATGATCGTCATCAACCACGGCAGCGAAGCGCGTCCGCTAACGCCGCCAACGGGTGCTAAACTGTCGCAGGGCCAATGGCAGAACGGCCAGATGGCGCCCCACGGCGTCGCGCTATTCGAACTGAAATAAGCGGCTTTCACTGCTGCTCCCCTCCCTGAAAGGGAGGGGCCGGGGGTGGGTAAGCCGCGTCAGCGGCTTCCATCTGTCCTATTCATCACGCACCCGCTAAGATCGCCTTGGCTCTTTCCAACATCAGGCATTTCGCAGACCGAAAATGTCCAACTCCCGCACATAAATTTCAAGATCAGCGGGAAATGTGCGAAGTTAAGCCCTCACCACGGCACCGACCGCGCTACCGCAATGCCGCGCACGTCATTGGGCCATGTCCCGCTGACCGCGCAATAATGGTGATAAAGCGCACCCTTGGCGTAGACGATCGACGGCTTGTGGGCATATTTCTCGTCCACCGATCCCGGCGCGCCATGGTCGACCAATATCTCATCCACCTTGCGAAACTCGGTCAGGCTCTTTCCCACCGCCAGCAAATCCCGCGCATAACCATCGGTCGACAGCCCGAAATAGAACATCGCCCATTGTCCGCCATGGCGCAGCACCACAGGGTCACTGGCGAAACGGTCGTCCCATGATCCCTTCGCCCCGTTACGCAGCAAAGGACTGGCCGGATGCCGCGTCCAGTTTTTCAGGTCGGTCGATGTCGCCAGCCCCGTCTGCTCATGCCACGACTCGCCCTTGGTCTTGGCGTTGTAGAACAGATAATAAGTGCCGCCGTCCTTCATGAGGTAAGGCTTATAGAGTCCGCCTTCTTCCCATGGCGCGCCGCCATCCGGGAACAGGATCGGTGGCGTCTTCTCCCAATGGATCAGATCCTTGCTATAGGCCAGGCCAATGACTGCCGGTCCCGCTTCATAGCCTGTGCCGGGATAGGCATGCCAGGCGCACACATAACGCCCGTCCACCTTGATCAGCCGCCCCGGCGACATCAGGTCATTGTCCCGCAGGATCGACGCGGTAGCGATATTATAGCGAGTGATCGGATCATCGGGATCGCGGGCCAGGATGATCCCCCTGCGCCGCCAGTTGATAAGGTCGTCTGACTCCGCCAGCCCGGTCTGATACCCCACGCCGTCCCACCCGACATAAGTCATGCAGAACCGCCCCTCATGCGAAAAGACGAAGGGGCAATCGACCAGCTTTTCATCGAACGTGCCTTTGACGCCCGATCCCGCCAGCACCAGTTTGGGATATTTATAAGGCGTCCTGAAAGGCGCGATCAGGTCTTTGCCTCCGACCTTCGCTCGCGCGCTGTCCGCCGCCATTGCGCCCAGGCCCAAAGCCGCCGCGCCGATAAACTGCCGCCGATCCACTATCCCGTCCTTCATTTCCCGCACGCCTTCTGCCCCAGCACGACGGGCAGCGCCGCCGCCGCCATCCGCGCATAGCCCGCATCATTGGGATGCAGATGATCGCCAATCTGGTCGGACAGCCGCATGACCTTGGGCTGCCCCGGCTCCTGCATAGCCCCATCGAAATCGATCACCGCGTCGAAGGATCGCGCATTGTCCCTGATCCAGCGGTTGACGGTCTGCCGCCGCTCCTCGCCCGCCGCATCGGCATAGGCCGCCCCTTCATAGGGCAGCAAGGTGCCGATAATGACCTTCAGCCCCCGCGCCCTCGCCCGCGCCAGCAATTGGCCATAGGCGCCGATGATCCGTTCGGCCGACACCTGCTGATATTGGCGTTCGGGCTGGCTGACCTTGCCGATATCGTTGATGCCTTCCAGTATCGCGACATGGGTCGCCCCCGGCACCGCCAGCACATCGCGGTCGAACCGCGCCAGCGCATTGGGGCCGCGCCCGTCATGCAGCAACCGGTTGCCGCTGATCCCCGCATTGGCGATGGCCCAGCACCGCCCGCCTTTCTCGCCCGCCAGCAGCGTGGCGAGTTGATCCGGCCAGCTCATCCCCTTGCCCGGCGAAGCGCCCGCACCCTCGGTAATGCTGTCGCCGAACGCCACCAGCACGGCGCGC
>JAGVJS010000328.1 GCA_020051025.1 Sphingobium sp.
CGCATGCGCCGCTAGGACGGGCGCGCGCGCCTGATCCGCCCGCGTATAGCGCAGCCACAGATCATAGCCGTCCTCGGCCTGTGCCGCGGGCGCCATCATCGGCGTCAGCGCCGTTCCGGCCATGGCAATCATCCAGCAAAACAGGCGCGCTTTCACTTCCATCCTCTCCCCATGTTCCGACTGTCAAAGCCCATCCATCGGGCATTGACAAGTGCGTCTTGTCGAAGCAATGGTAACGCTATCAGTTTGGTCGCGGCAAGCGGAAAGATCGCCGTGGCATAAAAATGGAGAGGGGCTTCGTGAAACCTGTCAGCAAAATCCTGTGTGCCGCATCGGCGCTGGCGCTCGTCGTTGCGTTGCCGACTGCGTCGGTTCAGGCTGCGCCCGCAACCGCCGCGTCGGCCAAGCCGGTCTACAAGGATGCCAGCGCCCCGATCGAGGCGCGCGTCGACGATCTCCTTTCGCGCATGACGCTGGATGAGAAGATCGCCCAGATCACCACCGTCTGGCTCGACAAGGTCAAGATTTTCGACGACCAGCTTCAACTCGATCCCGCCAAGCTGGCCGCCCAATATCCCAATGGCCTGGGTCATTTCACCCGTCCGTCCGATGCGAAGGGGGCCGTCAGCCCCCGCGTCGCCCGTGGCCGCGATCCGCGCCAGACGGTCGCGCTCGTCAACGCCCTGCAAAAATGGGCGACGACGCAGACACGCCTTGGCATCCCGATCCTCTTCCATGAAGAAGGGTTGCATGGCTATGCCGCTGTCGGCGCGACCAGCTTTCCCCAGTCCATCGCCATGGCCTCCTCCTTCGACACGGACATGTTGCGTGATGTGAATAGCGTGATCGCGCGGGAAATCCGCTCGCGTGGCGTGCCGATGATCCTGTCACCGGTGGTCGATATCGCCCGCGATCCGCGCTGGGGCCGGATCGAGGAAACCTATGGCGAAGATCCCTATCTGGTCGGCGAAATGGGCGTTGCCGCGGTCGAGGGGCTGCAAGGCGTCGGCCGGACACGCAACCTGCGCGATGGCAAGGTGTTTGCCACGCTCAAGCATCTGACCGGCCACGGCCAGCCCGAAAGCGGCACCAATGTCGGTCCCGCGCCCATCAGCGAACGCGAACTGCGCGAGAATTTCTTCCCGCCCTTCGAGCAGGTGGTGAAGCGCACCGGGATCGAAGCCGTCATGGCGTCCTACAATGAAATTGACGGCGTCCCCAGCCATGCGAACCGCTGGCTGCTGGAAGGCGTGCTGCGCGAGGAATGGGGCTTCAAGGGTGCGGTCGTCTCCGACTATTCGGCAGTCGACCAGCTGATGAGCATCCACCATATCGCCGCCAGTCTGGAAGAAGCAGCGCAGCGCGCGCTCGACGCCGGCGTCGACGCCGACCTGCCCGATGGCCTGTCCTATGCGACGCTGGGCAAGCTGGTGCGCGAAGGCAAGGTGAGTGAGGCGAAGGTCGATCTGGCCACCCGCCGCATGCTGGAGCTGAAGTTCCGCGCCGGCCTGTTCGAGCACCCCTATGCCGATGCCGCCGCGTCGGAAAAGATCACCAACAACCCGCAAGCTCGCGCGCTGGCGCTGAAGGCCGCGCAGCGGTCCATCACCCTGCTCAAGAATGACGGCATGTTGCCGCTGAAGCCCGAAGGCACCATCGCCGTCATCGGCCCGAGCGCGGCGGTGGCGCGTCTGGGCGGCTATTATGGCCAGCCGCCGCACACCGTGTCGATCCTCGACGGGATCAAGGCGAAGGTCGGCGCACGTGCCAACATCGTCTTCGCGCAGGGCGTGAAGATCACCGAAAATGACGACTGGTGGGAAGACAGCGTCACCAAGTCCGATCCCGCCGAAAACCGCAAGCTGATCGCGCAGGCGGTTGAAGCGGCGAAGGGCGTGGACCGGATCGTCCTGACGCTGGGCGATACCGAACAGTCGAGCCGCGAAGGCTGGGCCGACAATCATCTGGGCGACCGTCCCAGCCTCGATCTGGTTGGCGAGCAGCAGGAACTGTTCGATGCCCTGAAAGCACTCGGCAAGCCGATCACCGTGGTCCTGATCAACGGCCGCCCGGCCTCGACCGTCAAGGTCAGCGAGCAGGCCAACGCCATCCTGGAAGGCTGGTATCTGGGCGAGCAAGGCGGCAATGCCGTTGCGGACGTCCTGTTCGGCGATGTGAACCCCGGCGCGAAGCTGCCTGTCACCGTGCCCCGCTCGGTCGGCCAGCTGCCGATGTTCTACAATGCCAAGCCCTCGGCGCGGCGCGGCTATCTGTTCGACACCACCGACCCGCTTTATCCGTTTGGTTTCGGCCTTTCCTATACGACGTTCGATCTGTCGGCGCCGCGTCTGGCCGCGACCAGCATCGGCACCGGTGGTAAAACAACTGTCTCGGTCGATGTCCGCAACACTGGCGCGCGCGAAGGCGACGAGGTCGTCCAGCTCTACATCCGCGACAAGGTCAGCAGCGTCACCCGCCCGATCAAGGAATTGAAGGGCTTCCAGCGCGTCACGCTCAAGCCGGGTGAAGTGCGTACCGTCACTTTCACCATCAATCCCGAAAGTCTCCAGATGTGGGATGCCGACATGCATCGCGTGGTCGAACCGGGCGATTTCGAGATCATGACCGGCAACAGCTCGGTCGCGCTGAAATCCGCAACCCTGACGGTGAAGCCATGAGCCTCGCCCGCCGTCAGGCGCTCGGCCTGCTCGCCTCCACCTCCTTCTTCGCGGCGGCCCCGGCCGTCGCGGCAAGGGCGAAGGGACCGCTCTACAAGGATGCGTCCGCCCCGATCGACCTGCGCGTCCGCGACCTGCTGGGCCGCATGACGCTGGAGGAGAAGGTCGGCCAGATCATCGCGCTCTGGGCGACCAAGGCGGATATCATGGACGATCTGACCTTCTCGCCGGCGAAGGCGAGCAAGGCCTATCCCCAGAGCTTCGGCCAGATCACCCGCCCGTCCGATCGGCGCGGCGCGCCCAATGGTTCCAATCAGGCCGGCGGTGTCGGCGCACGCTGGCGCACGCCTGCCGACACGGTCGCCTTCATCAACGCCGTCCAGAAATGGGCCGTTGAGGAAACGCGGCTCGGCATTCCGGTGCTGTTCCATGAAGAATCGCTCCATGGTTATATGGCGACCGACGCCACCATGTTCCCGATGGCGATCGGGATGGCCGGCGCCTTCGACCGTGACCTGATGCGCGAAGTCCAGTCGGTCATCGCTCGCGAAGTCCGCGCCCGCGGCGTCCATCTGGCGTTGTCGCCGGTGGTGGACATCGCCCGCGACCCGCGCTGGGGCCGGATCGAGGAGACGTTCGGCGAAGATCCTTATCTCTGTGGCGAAATGGGCGTCGCGGCGGTGCTGGGCCTGCAAGGGGAAAGCCAGCAGCTTGGCCCCGACAAGGTCATGGCCACGCTGAAGCATATGACCGGCCACGGCCAGCCGCAGAGCGGCGAGAATGTCGCCCCCGCGCCGATCAGCCAGCGCGAATTGCGGGAGAATTTCTTCCCGCCCTTCCGTCAGGTGGTGAAGCGCACCGGCATCGCTGCCGTCATGCCCTCCTATAACGAGATTGACGGTGTGCCGTCGCACCAGAATAAATGGCTGCTCGGCGACATTTTGCGCGGCGAGTGGCATTTCGACGGCGCCGTGGTCAGCGATTATGGCGCGGTCCACGAACTCGACACCATCCACCATGTCCAGCCCGACCCGGAGGCGTCTGCACGCGCCGCCCTTCGCGCTGGTGTGGATTGCGAACTGCCCGATGGCCAGACCTATCGGACGCTCGTGGAACAGGTCCGCGCGGGCAAGGTGCCCCTCGAAGCGGTCGACCTCGCAGCCAAGCGCATGTTGACGCTCAAGTTCCGCGCGGGCCTGTTTGAAAATCCCTGGCCGCGCCGCGACTATGAAGCGCTGACCGGCAATGCCGAAGCCCGCGCGCTGGCGCTGAAGGCCGCGCATAAATCGATCGCGCTGCTCAAGAATGATGGCACGCTGCCGCTCGCCCCCGGTGCGCACAAGCGCGTCGCGGTGATCGGCCCCAACGCCGCCATCGCGCGGCTGGGTGGCTATAGCAGCGTGCCGCGCCAGACTGTGTCATTGCTGGAAGGGGTGACGGCGAAGCTGAAGGGCAGGGCCGACGTGGTCCACGCGCAGGGCGTGTTCATCACGCAGAGCGAGGATCGCTCGGTCGATGAAGTGCTGCTGGCCGATCCCGTCAAGAACCGCGCGCTGATCGCCGAAGCGGTCGAGGTGGCCAGGGGCGCCGATATCATCCTGCTCGCCATCGGCGACACCGAACAGACCAGCCGCGAGGGCTTTGCCAAAAACCATCTGGGTGACCGCACCAGCATCGATCTGGTTGGAGAGCAGAATATATTGTTCGCCGCGATCAAGGCGACCGGCAAGCCCGTCGTCGTCTGCGCGATCAACGGCCGCCCACCCAGCTATCCCGCCGTGGTCGAAGGCAGCAATGCGCTGCTGGAATGTTGGTATCCGGGGCAGGAGGGCGGCACCGCCATGGCCGATATCCTGTTCGGCGACGTCAATCCCGGCGCGAAGCTGCCCGTCACCGTCGCGCGCGACGAAGGGCAGATCCCGATCTTCTATAACCGCAAGCCCAGCGCCCGGCGCGGCTATGTGTTCGAGGATATCTCGCCGCTCTTCCCGTTCGGCTATGGTCTCAGCTACACCAGGTTCGAGTTTGGAAAACCACGACTTTCCTCTCCACGCATCGGGACAGGCGGGACTGTCACGGTCGAAGTCGATGTGCGCAATGTCGGCGACAGGGCAGGGGACGAGGTCGTCCAGCTCTATGTCCATGATCAGGTCGCGTCCGTCACCCGCCCGATCAAGGAATTGAAGGGCTTCGAACGCATCACGCTCGCGCCCGGTGAAACGAAGACGGTGCGCCTGCCGCTCGGTCCTGACGCCTTCACCCTGTGGAATCTGGACATGGAGGAAGTGGTCGAACCCGGCCTGTTCGACATCATGGTCGGACCCGACAGCCAGAATATCCAGACCGTCACGCTCGAAATTATCTGAACAGGACCGCTCAAATGCCTAAAATTATTGATGCAAAGGTCATCGTAACCTGCCCCGGCCGCAACTTCGTTACCTTGAAGATCATCACCGAAGACGGTGTCTATGGTCTGGGCGACGCCACGCTTAATGGCCGCGAACTGTCGGTCGCCAGCTATTTGCAGGACCATGTCATTCCCTGCCTGATCGGTCGGGACGCGCACCGGATCGAGGATATCTGGCAATATCTCTACAAGGGCGCCTATTGGCGTCGCGGCCCGGTGACGATGTCGGCCATCGCCGCCGTCGATACCGCGCTGTGGGATATCAAGGGCAAGCTGGCCGGCCTGCCGGTCTATCAATTGCTGGGCGGCGCCAGCCGCGAAAGCGTCATGGTCTATGGCCATGCCAATGGCACCAGCATCGAGGATACGGTCAAGGTCGCGCTGGAATATCAGGCGCAGGGCTATAAGGCGATCCGCATCCAGTGCGGCGTGCCCGGCATGGCGTCGACCTATGGCGTGTCGAAGGACAAATATTTCTACGAACCCGCCGACGCCGACCTGCCGACCGAAAATGTCTGGAACACCAGCAAGTATCTCCGCATCGTGCCCGAACTATTCAAAGCTGCGCGTGAGGCGCTGGGCTGGGACGTGCATCTGCTCCACGACATCCACCATCGCCTGACCCCGATCGAAGCCGGTCGCCTCGGCAAGGATCTGGAGCAATACCGTCCTTTCTGGCTGGAAGATGCGACCCCTGCCGAAAATCAGGAAGCCTTCAAGCTGATCCGTCAGCACACCACGACGCCGCTGGCCGTGGGCGAAATCTTCAACTCGATCCACGACTGCCGCGAACTGATCGAAAACCAGCTGATCGACTATATCCGCGCCACCGTGGTCCATGCCGGCGGCATCAGCCACCTGCGCAAGATCGCCAATCTCGCCGATCTTTATCAGGTCCGCACCGGCTGCCATGGCGCGACCGACCTGTCGCCGGTCTGCATGGCCGCCGCGCTGCACTTCGACCTGTCGGTGCCCAATTTCGGCGTGCAGGAATATATGCGCCACACGCCGGAAACCGACGCCGTCTTCCCGCACACCTATACGTTCGAAAATGGCGCGATGCATCCGGGCGAAGCGCCGGGGCTGGGTGTCGACATCGACGAGGAACTGGCCGCCAAGTACGAATATAATCGCGCCTTCCTGCCGGTGAACCGGTTGGAAGACGGCACCATGTTCAACTGGTGATCCCGTGCTTCGCTCATTTTCTTCATCGTCATTCCCGCGAAGGCGGGAATCTATCTCCCAACGTCGCGGCGAGGGAGATGGCTGGAGATGGATCCCCGCCTTCGCAGGGATGACGGACAAAGAACTGGATAGAATATGAGCGAAGCCATCCCCAAACCCTCCGGCCCGGCAAAACCGTCCGGCAAAGTCCGCTGGATCGTCTGCGGCCTGCTGTTTGCGGCGGTGGTGCTCAGCTATATCGACCGTCTCGTCCTGCCGACGCTCAAGCCCGATCTTCAGGCCCGCTATGGCTGGAGCGAGAGCGGCTATGCCAGCCTCGCCATCTGGTTTCAGGCGGGCTACGGCATCGCCTATGTCGTCTTCGGCCGGCTGATCGACCGGATCGGCGCGCGGGCGGGCTATGCGCTGGCGGTGACGCTGTGGACGATCGGCCATGTCGCGCACATCTTCTTCACCTCGACCGCCGGGATGCTGCTCGCCCGCATTCCGCTGGCCATCGGAGAAGCGGGGACATTCCCCGCCGCCATCGCCGCCACCAATGAATGGTTCCCCAAGAAGGAACGGGCGCTTGCCATCGGTATCTTCAATGCCGGTTCCAATGTCGGCGCGATCCTGACCCCGCTGGTGGTGCCGATCATCGCGGTGACGCTGGGCTGGCGCTGGGCCTTCATCCTGACCGGTCTGCTGACCGTCTTCTGGCTGGCCGCCTGGCTGACCTTCTACCGCCGTCCGCGCGACAAGAAGAGCCTGAGCGCGCAGGAACTGGCCTGGATCGAAACTGATCCTGTCGAGGAAAAACGCCCCGTCAAATGGGCCACCCTGTTCCGCCATCGCCAGACATGGGCCTATATGTCCGGCCGCTTCCTGATCGATCCGGTCTGGTGGACCTTCCTCTTCTGGCTGCCCGATTTCTTCAACAAGCAATATGGCGTGAAGATGCTGGATTTCGGGCCGCCGCTGATCGCCGTCTATCTGCTGGCCGATGTCGGGTCGGTCGCCGGCGGCTGGGCCTCCTCACGCTTCATGGGCCGGGGCTGGAGCCTCAACCGCTCGCGCAAGAGCGCCATGTTCCTCGCCGCGCTCTGCGCCGTGCCGATCGCCTTTGCCGCCCATGCGCCGTCCATGTGGATCGCGGTCGGCCTCATTGGCCTTGCCTGCGCCGGGCATCAGGGCTTTTCGGCCAATCTCTACGCGCTGCCCGGAGACGTCTTCCCGCGCTGGATGGCCGGGTCGGTCGTTGGCCTTGGCGGCCTGTCGGGCGCGGTCGGCGGCATGCTGATGGCCAAGTTTGCGGGCGTGATCCTCGAAACGATCGGCAGCTTCGGCCCGATCTTCGCGGTCGCCTCCATTGCCTATCTGATCGCGCTGGCGGTCATCCACATCCTGTTGCCCCGCTATCAGCCGGTGGCCGCCTCCATTCCCGAAAGTGCCGCATGACCAAGCCGCTCCGCCTGCATCCCGATCGCCTGTTCCCGTCGGACCCGGCCACGCGCGATATCGCGCGCGCCCTCTATGCGACGGTGAAGGATCTGCCGATCATATCGCCCCACGGCCATACCGACCCGCGCTGGTTCGCCTATGACGAGCCTTTCGCCAATCCGGCGGAATTGCTGATCGTGCCGGACCATTATGCCTTCCGCATGTTGATGAGCCAGGGCGTGAAACTGGAAGATCTGGGCATCCCGACCGTGGACGGCAGCCCGACCGAAAGCGACCCGCGCGCCATCTGGCGCCGCTTTGCCGAACGCTATTACCTGTTCCGCGGAACGCCCACCCGCATGTGGATGGACTGGGTCTTTGCCGAAGCCTTTGGCATCGACGTGCAGTTGAACGCCGATACCGCCGATCATTATTATGACGTGATCGACGCTGCGCTGAAGACGGACGCCTTCCGTCCGCGCGCCTTGTTCGAACGCTATAATATCGAAGTGATCGCCACGACCGAAGGGCCGCTCGATCCGCTCGATCATCATCGCGCCCTCCGCGCGTCGGGCTGGGCTGGCAAGGTCATCACCGCCTATCGCCCCGACCCGGTGCTGGACCCGGACGATCCGCGCTTCATCGCCAATGTCCAGCGCTTCTGCGAAATGGCGGGCGAAGATCCCACCAGCTTCGCCGGATACCTCCGCGCGCACGAAAAGCGCCGCTCCGATTTTCGCGAGGCCGGCGCTACCTCCACCGACCATGGCCACCCCAGCGCCTTCACCGCCAACCTTCCGCGCGCGGAGATCGAAGCGCTCTATACCAAAGTCACGACCGGCCCGGCCACGCGGGAAGAGGCTGAACTGTTCCGCGGCCATATGCTGACCGAAATGGCGCGCATGTCGATCGCGGACGGCATGGTGATGCAGCTCCACCCTGGCGTCCATCGCAGCCACAACGCCGCCGTGCTGGCCCGTTTCGGCAAGGACAAGGGCGGCGATATCCCGACCTCCGGCGAATTTGTGCAGGCACTGAAACCCCTGCTCGACGCCTATGGCAACGACCCGCGCCTGACGCTCATCCTCTTCACTCTGGACGAGGATGTTTATTCGCGCGAACTGGCCCCGCTCGCCGGCCATTATCCAGCGCTGAAACTCGGCCCGCCCTGGTGGTTCCATGACAGCCCGGAAGGGATGCGCCGCTTCCGCCAGCGGATGACGGAGACGGCCGGCTTTTACAATACAGTCGGCTTCAACGATGACACCCGCGCCTTCCTGTCGATCCCGGCGCGCCATGACGTCGCCCGCCGCATGGACTGCGCCTGGCTTGCCCAGCTGGTCGCCGAACATCGGCTGGAACAGGACGAAGCGCTGGAACTTGCCCGCGCGCTCGCCTATGATCTCGCCAAGGCGGCGTACAAGCTGTGAGCCGCCTTTCCTCTGCCACGCTCGCGCAGCTGCCCGCCGACGTCCTCCTGCCGGCCTATGATCGCGCTGCCGTCACCTGCGGCGTCGTTCATATCGGCATCGGCGCCTTCCATCGCGCGCATCAGGCGGCGGTCTTCGATGACGCCCTCAACGCCGGCGACCTGCGCTGGGGCATTATCGCCGCCTCGCTGCGCTCCCCATCGGTACGCGACCAGATGCAGCCGCAGGAC
>JAGVJS010000160.1 GCA_020051025.1 Sphingobium sp.
ATGGATGCGCCGGTGAAAACAGGGTTAACGGCCGCGCCATCCCGGATCCTTGCCGCACCGCCCGGGCGGACCCCGGCGGCGGTGCTGGACAGCGGCTGGGAACGGCGCGTCCGTAGTGGCACGATCAGCCCGGACATGAGCATCGACCTGCACGGCCATAGCCTGTCGGCCGCCCATGCGCGCCTCAACCAGGCGATCGCCCAGGGCCTGTCGCGTGACGTCCGCGTGCTGCTGGTCGTGACTGGCAAGCCGCCGAAAAATGCGGGGACGGGCGGAGCTTCCCGGCGTGGCGCGATCCGCGGGGAGATCGGCCACTGGCTGGAGACCAGCCCCTATGCCGATCGTATCGCCAGCGTCCGCATCGCCCATCCGCGCCATGGCGGCGATGGTGCGATCTATTTGATATTGCGCCGCAAAAAATGACGCAATTTTGTAAGACTTAATGATCATTTCTTAACCACTGTCCTTCATATCCCGATGATCGGAGGTTCTGCGGAATCATATCGGGCGGGAGGCACATGCAGGGCGTGACGTTGAAAAGCCGCGCTGCTGCCTTCGCCTGTGCCGCGGGGGCGCTGGTGTTCATCCTGTCGCTCGTGCTTGGCTATACGCCCGGGCAGGCGGACGACCTGTTTCAGGTCGGCCGCGCCCTCATCATCGCCATCCTGTGCGGCACGATGAGCTGGGCTTCGGCCAGCCGCACTATCGCCGCCACCGCCACTGCCATCGACGCCGCCACCGACCGGCTCCTGTCCGCAGCTCATGGCGACCTGCAATCGCGCGTCCCGGCGGAAATCGGCCAGGAACTGCCCGACCTGTCGGTCGCGATGGAAAGTCTGTTCAGTCAGGTCCGCACCAATCTCGATCATGTGCAGACGCTGGCCCTGTTCGATCAGATTACGGGCCTCGCCAACCGCACCAGTTTCTGCCGGCAGGTCGAACGGCTACTCGCCGAACGCGACGACAATGGCATCGCCATCCTCTTCTTCATCGATCTGGACGGGTTCAAGGGCGTGAACGACACGCTGGGCCATGCGGCGGGCGACCAGTTGCTCGCGCGCGTCGCGGGCCGTCTGCGCGAAGTGGTGATGGCGCAGGTCAGCACCGGTGGCGGCGACGCCGTCATCGGCCGTCTGGCCGGCGACGAATTCACCATGTTCTTCCCGCATCTGTCCGGCCCGGCTGCGGCGCATCGCATCGCCCGCGCCATCCAGTTCGCGCTGGGCGAACGGTTCGACCTGGGGAGCCAGCATGTCGAACTTGGCGCGTCGATCGGTATCGCCTGCCATCCCAACCATGGCGCCACCCTGGCCGACCTGCTGCGCGCAGCGGACATCGCCATGTATCATGCCAAGCATCAGGGCCGTGGCCGGGCGGAAATCTACACCGACGCGCTGGCGCTGGAGGCGGAGGATCGCGCAGAACTTGAGCGCGACCTGCTGCGCGGGCTGGAACGGGACGAATTTCTACTGGAATTCCAGCCGCAGATCGACGTGGCGAGCGGCCGCGCCGTTACGGCCGAAGCGCTGGTTCGCTGGGCGCACCCCGAACGCGAACTCGTCATGCCCGGCGCCTTCGTGCCGATCGCGGAGGAAAGCGGATCCATCGTCGCGCTGGGCGACTGGGTGATGGGCCGCGTGTGCCAGACCGCCGCGCGCTGGGCGCAGGCCGGTGTCCATCAGCGTATTGCCATCAATATTTCGACCCGCGAACTGGCGCAGGCCGATTTCTTCCTGCGCCTGCGCCACGCCATCGCCACCCATGGTGCGCCGCCATCCATGCTTGAACTGGAAATCACCGAATCGCTGGCGATGGAGATGGAGCCGCGCGTGCTGGAACAACTGCGCGCGCTGCGCCGGGACGGCGTGCGCATCGCCATCGACGATTTCGGCACCGGCTATTCCAATCTGGCGCGGCTGAAGGAATTGCCCGTTGATCGCGTGAAGATCGACCGGAGCCTGGTGCGCGATATCGCGACATCGGCCGAAGCGCGCACCATCTGTTCTGCCGTCGTCGGCCTGATCCAGGGACTGGGCATGGAAGTGGTGGTTGAAGGGATTGAAAGCGAAGCACAGATGGACGTGCTGCGGGTTATCGGCTGCACCCTGTTTCAGGGCTACCATCTGGCGCGCCCCACCGCAGAACAGGCTTATCTGGCCCAATTTGCGCCCCAACGCCCGACAGTCCGGGACGTTGGGTAGCTTTTAAGCTCTCTCCGCTGGAGAGAGGGGCCAGCTTTCGCCGGGATGACCGTCAGAACTGATCCGCGATATCCATCAGGCCGAGCAGCTTCTTCGGCGCGATCTGGCGCCAGCTTGATTGCAGCCGTTCTGCGATATGGTCCCAGTCGGTATCGCCGAGGTCGAGGCGGATGCCGACCCAGTCGGTGCCGAAATAGGCGGGGCGGTAATAGCGTTCCGGGTCGGCTTCCATCAGGGTCGCCTGTTCCTCCGGCGCGGTGGTCTTCACCAGTAGCGCGATAATGCCGTCGCCATGATGGTCGCGGGTGAAATAGGCGAATTTCTTGCCCTTCACGATGCCGAAACAGGGCATGCCGTGGGAGACGATCTCGTCCGCCTGCGGCAAGGCGAGGGCGGCTTCGCGGACCTTGTTCAGCAGCCAGTCGGGCTGGCGTTCGCGGGTGACGAAATCGGCCAGCGTGCGCGAATAAAGCTGATGTTCGGCGATGAGGATGCGGGCGGCGAGGCTGTCGGGCGTGTCGCCAGGCTGAATCGCTACCGGGGTCTGGGCGAGGACCGGGCCATCGTCCAGATCGGCGGTGACGATATGGACCGAGCAGCCGGCATGGCTGTCGCCCGCGTCGATGGCGCGCTGGTGTGTGTCGAGGCCTTTATATTTGGGCAGCAGGCTGGGGTGGATGTTGAGCATCCGATTGTCCCAGCCGGCGACGAATGCGGGCGAGAGCAGGCGCATATAGCCGGCGAGCGCGACATAATGGGCGCCGGCTTCGCGCAGTTGCGCGTCGATGATCTGGTCAAATTCGGCGCGTTTGAGGCCTTTGTGGCTTTGGCCGAAGGTGGGGATGCCTTCGGCGACGGCGAGGGCAAGGCCGGGGGCTTGCGGGTCGTTGGCGGCGACCAGCACGATCTCATAGGGGCAGTTTTCGGCCTTCGCCGCGTAAAGCAGCGCCGCCATGTTCGAGCCACGGCCGGAAATCAGGACGCCGACTTTTGCCTTGGCCATTTCAAAACTCCGTTCGTCCTGAGTAGCCGCTGAGCTTGTCGAAGCGGCGTATCGAAGGATGTTCGCGCTTGGGCGGGATGCTTCGATACGGGGCTTCGACTTCGCTCAGTCCCAACTCAGCACGAACGGTTCTTATTGTCAGCCCAGATGCGTGGCGGACCAGTCGGCCTTCGCGCTCCAGGTTTCCGTGCTGCCCTTGACGGTGCAGCCCTTCTCGCCCTCTTCGACCGCGCCGATGCGGAAGACGGCTTCGCCCGCATCCTCCAGCGCCTTGGTCACGGCGGCGACATGGGCTTCGTCCACGGCCAGCACCATGCCGACGCCGCAGTTGAAGGTGCGTGCCATTTCTTCCGGCTCGATATGGCCCTGCGCCTGGAGGAAGGCCATCAGGCGTGGCTGTTCCCACGCATCGGCATCGACCGTGGCATGGGCGCCATCGGGCAGGACGCGGGGGATGTTTTCGAGCAGGCCGCCGCCGGTGATGTGAGCGAGGGCATTGATCATGCCGGCGCGGACCAGCGGCAGCAGGCTCTTCACGTAAATCTTCGTGGGCGCCATAAGCGCGTCGATCAGCAGCACTTCATTGTCGAAGATCGCCGGGCGATCGAGCTTCCAGCCCTTGTCGGCGGCGAGGCGGCGGACCAGCGAGAAGCCGTTGGAGTGGACGCCTGACGAAGCGAGGCCGATCAGGACGTCGCCGGCCTTTACCTTGTTGCCGGTCAGCGCCTTCGACCGTTCCACCGCGCCAACGCAGAAGCCGGCGAGATCATAGTCGCCGTCGCTGTACATACCGGGCATTTCAGCGGTTTCGCCGCCGATGAGGGCGCAGCCGGCCATGCGGCAGCCTTCTGCGATGCCGGCGATGACGCGTTCTGCGACACCGCTTTCAAGGCGGCCGGTGGCATAATAGTCGAGGAAGAAGAGGGGTTCGGCGCCCTGGACGATCAGGTCGTTGGCGCACATGGCGACGAGGTCGATGCCGACGCCATCATGGCGGTCATGGTCGATCGCCAGTTTCAGCTTGGTGCCGACGCCATCGTTGGCGGCGACCAGCAGGGGATCGTCATAGCCGGCAGCCTTCAGGTCGAAGAAGCCGCCAAAGCCGCCCAGTTCGGCGTCGGCGCCGGGGCGGCGCGTGGCTTTGGCCAGGGGGGCGATGGCACGGACAAGGGCATTGCCCGCGGCGATGTCTACACCAGCCTTGGCGTAGCTGTAGGATTCGTTCTCGCTCATGAGGCAGCGCTCTACGGTTGAAACGTCCCAATGTCGAGTTTCGCGCCGTCCGGGCGACGAAGCTGGGGATAAGTCGTGCGTTGCGGCTTGGCAGGGCGGGCAATGTTCGCCAAAAGGGCGCCCGTGACTGTGAGCCAGACCCTTCCCCGCCCGGCAGCCTTTCTGCGCCTGCTTTCGCGGCCCGCCCAGATCATCATCGCGATCGGTATCGGCCTGGCCGCTGCCGCCCTGTTCGCGCAGATGGAAGGCGAGCGCGGCGTGCC
>JAGVJS010000150.1 GCA_020051025.1 Sphingobium sp.
CATCGCCACCATCACGAGGCCACGCACCGGCAGGCGCCAGCTAAGCGCACCGAGCAGCAGCGATCCGGCCAGCCCGCCGACATTGGCCCACACCAGCACGCCACCCGCGGCTGAAGGCGCGAAGCCCATGTCCACAACGATTTTGGGCACCCATTTCAGGATGAAGTAGAAGGTCATGATATGGCAGAAATAGGCCAGCGTCAGCAGAATGGTGGTGCGTGCCAGGCCGGGGGCGAAGAGGGATGCGAAGGAGGGCCTGGTTGCGGTGCCATCGGGCGGGAGCAGAGCGTCGGCCGGCGCATGGCCCATGCGCGCGAGCAGATGGTTGATCCGCGTCAGCGCATTTTCCGGCTGCTTCTGGAGCAGAAAACCAATCGATTCCGGTAGCAGCCAGAGCGACACGGGCAGGAAGATGGCGGTCACGATGCCACCGAACAGGAAGATGTCGCGCCAGCCGCCCGACACCAGCAATTGCGAGGCGACCGACCCGCCCAGGATCGCGCCGACGGGATAGCCCGCCGCCATGATCGCGACGGCCAGGCTGCGAGCGCGGGCGTTGGACAGTTCGGCGACCATGGCGTTGGTACAGGCGAGCATGCCGCCTATGCCAAGGCCGGTCAGCAGACGGATGGCGGACAGGGACAGGACGTTCCAGGCCTGGGTCGCGGAGGCCATGCCCGCCGCCATGACAACCAGGCAGCCAAGGATGGTCGGTCGGCGACCGATCCGGTCGGCTACATTGCCGAGCAGCACCGATCCGACTGCCATGCCGATCAGTTCCATGGAAAGGACGAGGCCGAGCGCCGCCCGGTCGATGCCCCATTCCGCGGCGATACCGGGTGAGGCGAAGCTGATCGCCAGCACATCGAAGCCGTCGAGCGCGTTCAGCAGGATGCACAGGATGATCGCTGCGATCTGGAGCCGGCCCATGGGGGCTTCATCCAACTGTCGCCTGATGTCGCTCATCCCTGCTCCTGTCCTTAAAATCTGTTCTTGTGCGTGTCAGCCGACCGCGAAAATGTCCAGCGCGACATGATCCTTGTAGCGGGCGGCCGTGCAGAGAAACACAGTCCGGCCCAGCCAGCCATGGGGACTGTCGCCCGCGACCTCGAAGCGCGGGGTGGTGCGGAAATAATAGAGGGCGGGGTCCACCACCTCGCCGGCCGCAATGCGCGCCAGGACGGGTGGCGGGCCGTGGCGATAACCGGGATTGACGACCGAGATGATCGTGCCGTCGCTGGCTTCCAGCGAATAGCGGGCAAGAATGTCGGCGGTGCCGTCCGCCCGGATGGATTGCCAGTCTGCGCCACCGGGCAACACCTTGCCGGAGAGGCGCGGGCCATCCACGCTGCCACCAGTAATGGGAATGACCCGCTTGCGCACACCGTCGACCATGCCCAGTTCCTGCGGCGCGCCGATCAGCACACGCAGGCGCATGGCGAGGGTCAGCGGCGGCATGGAGAGCGTGTCGGCCGCTACGGCCGGGGCCGCGGCACCGGCGAGAGTCAAGGCGGGCATCGCCTTCAGCACATTGCGGCGGTGCAAATCGTGGGTCATATCCTCTCCTCCGTATCGAGTCCGATCATTGTGATGTTCTGACTGATCGGGTAGCGCAAAGCCTTCCGGACCGCCCTTGACGAGCGGCCCGGTTACAGGATCAGACGGTCTGCTTGGACTTGTCATAGGCCCCAAGGCTCGGCTTGTAGCTTTTGTCGTCGATGAACTGCTTAATGCCTTCCTTGCGGCCTTCATTGTCGAAACTGTTGGCCGATTCCTGCGCGCGGATCAGATAATCCTCCGCATTGTCATAGGTCATTTCGCGGACACGGCGGATCGCGTCCTTGGTCGCCTTGAGCGCGACCGGATTCTTGGTCAGCAGCTTCTGTGCGACGTCCGTGACGCGGGCCTTGAGCTGGTCGAGCGGCAGTGCTTCGTTGACAAAGCCCCATTCGGCGGCCTTCTTGCCATCGACATTTTCGCCCATGAGCGAATGATACATGGCGTTGCGGAAATTGGTGAGTTCGGTCGCGACCTTGGCCGCGCCGCCGCCGGGCAGGATGCCCCAGTTGATTTCGCTGAGGCCGAACTGTGCGTCTTCCGCCGCGAAGGCGAGGTCGCAGGCGAACAGCGGGCCATAGCCGCCGCCGAAGCACCAGCCATTGACCATGGCGATGGTGGGCTTCTGATACCAGCGCAGGCGGCGCCACCAGCCATAGCTTTCACGCTGTGCGCCGCGCGTGCCGGCCAGTCCCTGCGATTCGGTTTCGCGGAAATATTCCTTCAGGTCCATGCCCGCCGACCAGGCGCTGCCTTCGCCGGTCAGGACGAGGACGCCGACATCGGCGCGATATTCCAGCTCGTCCAGCACGCGCATCATCTGGCGGTTGAGGTGCGGGGACATGCAGTTGCGCTTGTCGGGGCGGTTGAAGCTGACCCAGGCGATGCCGTCTACGACGGTATAGGCGACGGTTTCGAGTTCGGTCTGTTCGACGCCCTCGACATGCAGGATGTTGGTCATGAAATAGGTCTCCAAGAGAAAGGATAGAAGGTCAGATGGGGTAATGGCCCGGCTCGGTTTCCATCGTGATCCAGCGCAGTTCGGTGAAGCTGTCGATGCCGGCGCGGCCGCCGAACTTGCCGTAGCCTGATGCCTTGGTGCCGCCGAAGGGCATCTGGGCTTCGTCATGCACGGTGGGGCCGTTGATGTGGCAGATGCCCGACTGAATCTGGCGCGCGACTTTCAGGCCGCGGGCGGTGTCGCGGGTGAAGACGGCGGCGGACAGGCCATAGTCGGTATCGTTGGCCAGCTGGATCGCATGGCCTTCGTCCCGTGCATGGATGATACCGACGACCGGGCCGAAACTTTCGTCGCGGAACAGCTTCATCGCCGGGGTCACGCCGTCGATGACATGGGCGGGCATCAGGACGCCGTTGGCCGGCCCGCCGTTCAGCTGCGTCGCGCCGGATGCCAGCGCGTCATCGATCAGCGACTGCACATGGGCGATGGTCTTCGTATCGACGACGGCACCAAGCGGAGTCTTGCCTTCGCGCGGATCGCCGACGGCCATGGTCGCGACCTTCGCCTGGAATTTTGCGGCGAAGGCGTCGGCGACCGCATCGACCACGATGATCCGCTCGGTCGACATGCAGATCTGGCCCTGGTTCATAAAGGCACCGAAGGCAGCGGCTTTCACGGCTTCTTCCAGGTCGGCATCCTCCAGCACGATGAGCGGCGCCTTGCCGCCCAGTTCCAGCAGAACGGGCTTGAGGTTTTCCGCGCAGCGCCGGGCGATGATCTTGCCCACAGCGGTGGAGCCGGTGAAATTGACGCGGCGGACCGCAACATGGTCGATCATCGCGGCGACGACATCGGCGGCATCCTGCGGCGCGTTGGTGATAAGGTTGACGATGCCGCCACCCATGCCCGCTTCGATGAAAGCCTGAACAATCAGGCCATGGGTGCGGGGGCATTGTTCGGACGCCTTGAGCACCACCGTATTGCCGCAAGCCAGTGGCACGGCGATGGCGCGCGTGGCCAGGATGATCGGCGCGTTCCATGGCGCCATCGACAGCACGACGCCAGCCGGCTCACGCACCGCCATGGCGATGCAGCCGGGTTTGTCGGACGGGATGATGTCGCCGCCGATCTGGGTTGTCAGACCGGCTGCTTCGCGCACCATGGAACTGGACAGCATCAGGTTGAAGCGCGCCCAGCCTTCCGTCGCCCCAATCTCTTCCATCATCGCGTCGACAAAGTCGGCGGCCTTCGCGTCCAGCGCATCGGCGGCCTTCATCAGGGCCGTGCGGCGGGCATTGGGGCCAAGGGCCGACCAGCCGGGGAAAGCGGCCTGCGCCGCGTCAACGGCGTCGACGGCATCATCGACGGTGGCGGCAGAGGCGATGGTGGCGATCGCCCCCGTGACCGGGTTTGCGCGTTCGAAGCTGGCTGCGGTGGTCCGCGATTCGCCGCCGATCAGCAGGGAAATTTCCGATGCAGGCATATCGTGGCTCCTTTTTATTGTTATGAAACATAGCAATATTGATTGTTCTGGGCAATAGCATTACTGCCGGATTCATGAACAAGCCCGCTGCTCCCGACGATCGCCTGCAAGACCCGGTGGCGGCACGCCTGGGTTATATGCTGCGGCGTGCATCTGCCGCTATGATGGCGGGGCTGGGCGCAGGGCTGGCGGATATCGGGCTGCGGCCGGTCGAGGGTACGATCCTGATTCTGGTCGGTGCCAATCCCGGTTGTATTCAGAGTGAGATCGGCCGGATGCTGGGCATCAAGCGGGCCAATATGGTGCCGCTGATCGCGGCACTGGCAGGGCGGGGGCTGTTGGAAAAATCGCCGGTCGACGGGCGCAGCCTGGCGCTGTCGCTTACGGCGGCGGGAGAGGCGCTGCGGGGCCAGGTCGATGCGATCATGGATGCGCATGAGGCGCGGTTCGAACGGCTGTTGGCAGGTAAGGACGTCACCCTCTTGCGAGACGCCTTGCGTCTGATCGCCGAGGAGGGCGAAGCCGGTCTGGAGTGAACCCCGGGCCGGCCGGTGCGTTACCCTCCACTCTTGGCTTGCGCGCGCCCTTGTGGGAAAGGCGCAATCAGGGTTGCGCAACAAGTACCGGACGAAGAGATGACGCCATTGCCGATCGACAGGATGATGCGAGCCGCCCGCTGTGGCTGCGGCGCAATGGCGTTGGCGCTGTTGGCGCCCGCTTCCCTGGGTGCGGCTGAACCGGCGCCGTTCGAATTACCGGGACCGGCGCTCGACATATTGGTGATGCGCGGTGACCAGAGCCTGCCGATCGCGCAGGTGCCAAGTCTCTCCGAAGGCGACCGGCTGTCGGTCGAAGCGGACCTGCCCGCCGACCAGGGCGCGCGGTTCATTCTGGTGTCGGCCTTCCTGCGCGGTGCGACCAATCCACCGCCCAAGGACTGGGTGCAGTTTGCCGAAACATGGAAGAAGAAGGATAAGGACAAGGCGCTGGTCCTGACCGTGCCCAAGGGTGCGCGTCAGATGGTGCTGTTTCTGGTGCCCGATACCGGTGGTGCGGAATCTGTGCTGTCCGATGCGGTGCGGGGCAAGCCGGGCGAATTTGTCCGCGCGACGCAGGATCTCAACCAGGCTTCGCTCGACCGGTCGCGGCTGGATGCTTTCATGGCGGGGATCAAGGCGCAGGAAAACAGCCATCCGGAATATCTGCGCAGCGTCGCCCCGACGCTGGCGCGCAGCCTGTCGATGAAGCTGAACGAGGAATGCCTGTCCAAGGTGGTCGAGATGCAGGCGGCCTGTTTGCTGGACAATCGGGAATCACTGGTGCTGTCCGATGTCCATAGCAGCTCGCTGGCCGAGACGCTGACCGGCGCACCCACGGATCTGGCGCTGCAACTGGCCGCGACGCGCGAGGCGGGCTACGGCTATTACAGCCCCTATATCGGGGTAGTGCGCGATATTGCGAAGATATTCGGCGCCTTCAGCAGCCCGCAATTCGACTATCTGCCGACGCTGAGCGTGCGCAAGCCGGAGGGCATATCGCTGCTGCTGAATGCCGCGCCCTCGTTCCAGAAGCCCAAGTCGGTGATGGTGGTGGCTATGCCTGCGATCGAGGCGGACAGTCCGCCGCGTTTGCGTCGTGTGGGTGATGCGCCGGTGTGCGTCGCGCGGGCCGGCACGGCGCTGCCGGTCGAAGGG
>JAGVJS010000169.1 GCA_020051025.1 Sphingobium sp.
AGCAGGGCGCGACCAGCGCTCTGCATGCCGCTGCGGACAGTGCAGGCGGCCTCAAAAAGGGTGCTGCAAACGCCCTTCATGCCGCCAGCGATGTCGCCGCCGATGCGCGCGACAGCGTGGCCTCTGCCGACCTGCCGGCCAAGGCATCGAAGCTGGCCGATGATGTGACCGCGCTGGTCGCAGCGAAGGTCGATGCGCTCAGCGACGCGATCAAGGCGCGATTGCCGAAAAACTAATCGCGATTGCGGGATATGCAATCGACGCTTACCCCGGCTCTCCTTGGCTGATGCCGACGACGATGCTAAGGCGTCGCCATCAGCCAAAGGAGAATATAAAACGCCATGAGCAAAATGCATCTGGTGATGGGCGGCCGCGTAACCAACCCGCAGACGCTGGAATTTCAGGACCTCAGCAAGGTCGATCTGGTCGGCGTGTTCCCCGACTATGCCTCGGCTGAAAAGGCCTGGCGCAGTGCAGCCCAGCGCACGGTCGACGATGCTGAAATGCGCTATGTGATCGTGCATCTGCACCGTCTGCTGGAACCCGAACTGCCGGGCGCGTAAGGGAATTCCCTTATCTCCCATTCGTGTCGGGCGAAGTCGGGACATGGTAGCGCGGCGTTTCGCGCTTCTCGACTTCGCTCGAAGCGAACGGAATTTTTCCTGATAAATATTCTCAGCCCGGACGGACTTTACTGCACAGCCCGGGGTTTCTTACGAAATCGCCAGCGCAGCAAGGGCCGGGTCAGCGCCAGCCCCACGATGAAGCCGCCAATATGCGCGGCAATGGCGATCTGCCCCAGTTCGCTCATGCCAGCCCCGCTGGCAATTCCGATCATCAGCTGCACCGCGACCCATCCGGCCGCCAGCCACAACAGCCGCACCAGATTGGCCGACAAAGGCCCGATCGCGCGCACCTGCTGCTGGCTGTAGAGCAAAGCATAGGGCGCGATGATCGCGGAAATGGCGCCGCTTGCGCCAACCATCGGGTTGGTCGAGCCGGGATCGATCGCCCATTGCGCCAGACAGGCGCCATAGGCCCCGACGATATAGAGGGCCAGCGTCCCGCCCCAGCCCAGCACATGTTCCACCTGCCGCCCACAGAACAGCAGCATCAACAGGTTAAAGCCGATATGCAGCCAGCCAGCATGGATGAAGGTGCAACTGAGCGGTGTCAGCCAGGCCGGCACGGCGGCCATGCCGGCCAGCAGCGCCGGATCACCCAGCCGCGCCGGAATGAAGCCGCCGATGATGGCGGCATTATCCACCTGCCCCGTCAGGAAGAGCAGCAGGAAAGCGGCGAAGGTGATCGCCGCAATCCCATTGGTCAAGCGTCCGGCCGGCAGTTTCACGGTCAGATGAAGGCGATCTTGTCGACCAGGTAGAATTTGTCGCCCGCAGGGACCGACACTTCGACTTCCTCACCGACCTGACGGCCGATCAGCGCATGGCCCAGCGGGCTGTTATACGAGATCATGCCTGCCTTCGCATCGGCTTCGGCCTGACCGACAATCTGGTACTTCACCGGCTTGTCGTCTTCGTCCAGCAGCGTCACGGTCGCGCCAAAAATGATCTTGTCGCCCGACAGGGTGGTCGGATCGATCACCTGCGCGCGCGACAATTTGTCTTCCAGATCGTTGATCGTCGCCTCAACCTGGCCCTGACGTTCCTTGGCCGCGTGATATTCGGCGTTTTCCGACAAATCGCCATGCGCGCGCGCTTCTTCGATGGCGTCCACGATCAAAGGCCGCTCGGCCTTCAGTTCGCGGAGCTGCGCATTGAGCTTGTCATAGCCCATTTGCAGCATCGGCATCTTCTCGACGGTCGCCATTCCCTTAAATCCTTCGTCAAAACTTCCCTCTGGCGGCCCTTTCTTCAGGGCCGCCCCGCAGCATCATTCCTGTGCAGGGGATCAAGCGTGCGACAGAGGATAATAGGACTGGAGCGAGCGCACTTCAAGGGCATGGCCCCGCAAAGCCTCGATCGCGTCCGCCGCGGCGACGCTGGCGGCCGCCGTGGTGAAGCTCGCCACCTTCTGCCGCAGCGCGCTGGTGCGGATCGCCTTGCTGTCTTTCAGCGACTGCCAGCCCTCTGTCGTGTTGAAGATCAGCTGCACGTCGCCGTCGGTGATCCGGTCCACGATATGCGGACGGCCTTCGGCGACCTTGTTCACCTTCTCCACCGCAATGCCATGTTCGGCCAGATAGTCGGCCGTGCCGCCGGTCGCGATCAGCTTGAAGCCCATCCCTGCCAGCTTGCGCGCGGCGGGCAGGATCACCGGCTTGTCGCTGTCCTTGAGCGAGATGAACACCGTACCGCTGGTCGGCAGGACGGTGCCCGCGCCGATCTGCGCCTTGGCGAAAGCGATCGCAAAATTGCTGTCGATGCCCATCACTTCGCCGGTGCTCTTCATTTCCGGTGACAGGACCGGATCGACGCCGGGGAAGCGATTGAACGGGAAGACCGCTTCCTTCACCGCCACATGGTCGATCGCATTGCGGTCGATCCTGGGCAGATCCTTGATCTTCTCGCCCGCCATCACGCGACTGGCGATCTTCGCAATCGGCGTGCCGATCGCCTTGGCGACGAAGGGCACCGTGCGGCTGGCGCGCGGATTGACCTCGATCAGGTAAACGGTGCCGTCCTTGACCGCGAACTGGATGTTCATCAGACCGCGCACCGACAGCGCACGGGCCAGCACATCGGTCTGCCGCTCGATTTCCGCGATGATGTCGTCCGACAGGCTGTAGGGCGGCAGCGAGCAGGCGGAATCGCCCGAATGGACGCCCGCTTCCTCAATATGCTGCAACACGCCGGCTACGACCACATCGTCGCCATCGCACAGCGCATCGACGTCCACCTCGATCGCGTCGCGCAGATATTGATCGATCAGCACCGGGGATTCACCCGACACCTGCACGGCAGTGGTGATATATTCCTCCAGCTGCGCCTGACCGTCCACGATTTCCATGGCGCGACCGCCAAGGACGTAGGACGGCCGCATCAGCACCGGATAGCCGATGCGGTTGGCGACTGCGATCGCCTCTTCCCGGCTGCGCGCGATGCCGTTGGCCGGCTGCTTCAGCTTCAGCTTGTCGATCAGCGCGGCGAAACGCTCGCGATCTTCGGCCAGATCGATCGCGTCCGGGCTGGTGCCCAGGATCGGGATGCCTGCATCCTCCAGCGCCTGCGCCAGCTTGAGCGGCGTCTGCCCGCCAAACTGCACCAGCACACCCGCCAGCGTCCCCTGCGACATTTCGACGGCCAGGATTTCCAGCACGTCTTCGGCCGTCAGCGGCTCGAAATAGAGGCGGTCGGACGTGTCATAGTCGGTCGACACGGTTTCCGGGTTGCAGTTGACCATGATCGTCTCATAGCCGACCTCGCTCAGCGCGAAGCAGGCATGGACGCAGCAATAGTCGAACTCGATGCCCTGCCCGATGCGGTTGGGACCACCGCCAAGGATGACGACCTTCTTACGGTCGCTGGGCTGCGCCTCATTCTCCGCCTCGCCGAACAAAGGCGCTTCATAGGTTGAGTACATATAAGGCGTCTTCGCCTCAAACTCGGCGGCGCAGGTGTCGATGCGCTTGAACACCGGGCGCACGCCCAGCTTGTGACGCAGCTTGCGCACCTCGTCCTCGGTCACGCCGCCGGTCATCGCCTTGACCGCTTCGTGGATCAGGCCCGACCCGCGCGCGATGCCCCGCTCCATGCCGCGCAGATTGGCGGACTTGAGCGCCAGATAGGCGAGCCGCTTGTCGGAAAAGCCCATGGATTTCAGGCGACGCATCCCGTCCGCATCCTGCGGCAGGCCGTTCGCCAGAACCTCGCCTTCCGCGTCGACGATTTCCTTGATCCGCTCCAGGAACCAGGGATCGAACTTCGCGATATTGTGGATTTCCTGAACGGAAAGCCCCTCACGCAGCGCCTGCGCGGCGACCAGCAACCGGTCGGGCGTGGCCTGCGCCAGAGCCGCGACGATATCGTCCTTGGGCGCGCCGACCAGATGATCCACATCGTTGAAGCCGGAAAGCCCCGTTTCCAGACCGCGCAGTGCCTTCTGCATCGATTCATGGATGTTGCGGCCAATCGCCATGACTTCGCCGACCGACTTCATCGCCGTGCCCAGCAGCGGCTCTGCGCCCTTGAACTTTTCGAAGGCGAAGCGCGGGATCTTGGTCACGACATAGTCGATGGTCGGCTCGAACGACGCCGGGGTCGCCCCGGTAATGTCATTCTCGATCTCGTCCAGCGTGTATCCCACCGCCAGCTTCGCCGCGACCTTGGCGATCGGGAAGCCGGTCGCCTTCGACGCCAGCGCGGAAGAACGCGACACACGCGGGTTCATTTCGATGACGATCAGGCGGCCGTCCTTCGGATTGACCGAGAACTGCACGTTGGAACCACCTGTTTCCACGCCGATTTCACGCAGCACCGCGATGCTCGCGTTGCGCATGATCTGATATTCCTTGTCGGTCAGCGTCAGCGCCGGCGCGACAGTGATGGAGTCGCCGGTATGGACGCCCATCGGATCGACATTTTCGATCGAGCAGATGATGATGCAATTGTCGTTGCGATCCCGCACGACTTCCATCTCATATTCTTTCCAGCCGATCAGCGATTCCTCGATCAGCACTTCGGTCGTCGGCGACGCATCAAGCCCGCCGCGCACGATGTTGACGAACTCTTCGCGATTATAGGCGATGCCGCCGCCGGTGCCGCCCATGGTGAAGCTGGGGCGGATGATCGAGGGAAGGCCGGTAAATTCCAGCGCCTCCAGCGCCTCTTCCATCGTATGCGCGATGCGCGAGCGGGCGCTTTCCAGTCCGATCTTGTCCATCGCGTCGCGGAACTTGATGCGGTCCTCCGCCTTGTCGATCGCCTCAGCGTCCGCACCGATCATCTGGACACCGAACTTCTCCAGCGTGCCGTCATTATACAGCGCCAGCGCCGTGTTCAGCGCCGTCTGCCCGCCCATGGTCGGCAGCACCGCGTCCGGCCGCTCCTTCTCGATGATCTTCGCCACGATTTCGGGCGTGATCGGCTCGACATAGGTGGCGTCGGCAAATTCCGGGTCGGTCATGATCGTGGCCGGGTTGGAATTGACCAGGATGATGCGATAGCCCTCTTCCTTGAGCGCCTTCACCGCCTGCGTGCCCGAATAATCGAACTCGCACGCCTGGCCGATGATGATCGGACCAGCGCCGATGATGAGGATGGAGGAGATGTCAGTGCGTTTGGGCATGGTTGCCTTCTTTACAAGAACCGGAAAGGCGACTGGTCATATCGACGCCTTCAAAATCGGAGATCATGGTTGCGACTGTTCTGATCCCATCTGGATCACGGGATTCGACGCTGGCGAAAATCACCTGACGATGATCGATATTTGTGATGAAAAGGCGGTAATCACCGCTTCCGCCTGATCGATATTCGCCCTTCACGTTCGAAGACGATCCCAGATGCCCTCGCCATTCGGTGAGCGAGCCAGTCAATTGGCCGCCCGCTCCAAGCTCCAACTGAGCATCGATAGCGGGACCGCCCTTTCCAGCCGATGATGCATCACCGGGCTTAGGCAGCAAGGTGGAAACATACTGCTCGCCCTTGAACTTGCAGGACAGAATTTCACTGCTTGAGCCAGTCGAGCAACCGCCCAACGCCACCATCGGAAGCAAAATGAGCGGTCCAGCCTGATGCGCCATCAATGCACGCCCCCCGCCTGCGCCTCGCAACCCCAGCCGTCATATTCGACGCCGCAGAGGATTTCGATCTGGAGGCACTTTTTGGTCAGCGCGCGGATCGAGGCTTCATCGACCGGCTGCACGCATTCCAGGAACAGGAACAGGTCGCCCTCCTCATCTTCTTCCCGGTCCAGTTCGACAAAGCCGAACTGGCTGGCGATGATCAGAACGCGCTCGAAATCCTGCTCGCTGCCCCGGAAGCTGACATCCACGGGCCGCGCGATGCGCGCGACGTCGCCATTGCGCTTGAGGTTGGCGAGAACCTCGCGGTCCGCCTCCCACTCGGCGGCCAGACGCGCTTCGTCAACGGGGGGCAGGTTCTGGCTCACGCCGCGACCGCGCCCTTGAGGCCGTCCACGAACTTGCGGAACAGATAGAAGCTGTCCTGCGGCCCCGGCGACGCTTCGGGGTGGTACTGCACCGAAAAGGCGTTCTTGTCGGTCAGTTCGATGCCGCAATTGCTGCCGTCGAACAGCGAAATATGGGTCGATCGCGCATTGGCGGGCAGCGTGTCGACATCGACCGCAAAGCCATGGTTCATCGACGTGATCTCGACCAGACCGTCCAACAGCCGCTTGACCGGATGGTTCGCGCCGCGATGGCCCTGGTGCATCTTGATAGTCTTCGCGCCCACGGCGAGGCCCAGCAGCTGATGGCCAAGGCAGATGCCGAAGATCGGCACATTGTCGGTCAGCAGCGCCGCGATGACGGGCACGGCATAGGCGCCGGTCGCGGCCGGATCGCCCGGACCGTTGGACAGGAACACGCCGTCCGGCTTCTGCTCCATCACCTGTTCATAGGTGGCGGTGGCGGGCAGCACGGTCACGCGCGCGCCGGCCTGCACCAGATTGCGGAAGATATTATTCTTCGCGCCATAATCTATCGCGACGACATGGGGGCGTGAGGAAGTTCCGTTCGTGTCGAGCGAAGTCGAGACACGGCTGGCACCCTCATCCGAAACAGGCTTCTCGACTTCGCTCGAAGCGAACGGCATGTCGGCCTCATTCAGGCCATAGCCATGGCCCAGCTTCCACGCGCCGTCCTTCCACAGGCGGGTTTCCGTGCCTGTGACTTCGATGGCGAGGTCCATGCCCTCCAGCCCCGGCCACGAAGCAGCCTTGGCGGCCAGCGCGGCGATATCGAACTTGCCCTCGGGATCATGGGCGATCACGACATTGGGCGCGCCCTTGATACGGATCAGGCGGGTCAGCGCGCGGGTATCGACCCCGGCGAGGCCAATGCGGCCATTGTCCCGCATCCACTGGTCGAACGGTTCGACATTGCGGAAATTGCTGGGCGCGGTCACATCCTGCCGCACGATGCAACCCAGCGCGTGGGGCAACGTCGCCTCCACATCGTCCAGATTGGTGCCGACATTGCCGATGTGGGGGAAGGTGAAGTTGATGATCTGCCCGGCGTAGGACGGATCGGTCATGATCTCCTGATAGCCGGTGATGGACGTGTTGAAGCAAAGTTCACCCACCGCATCGCCCGCCGCGCCAAAGCCGCGGCCGAACACCGCGCTGCCATCGGCAAAAACCACGACCCCTGTTGCTCCTTTAGGCACGGTAAGGGTTTTGGCGTCTGCCATGGTCTGCGGTCCTTTATGCTTTTGCGGGAACCCGTCTGGTGCGGGTTAAACGGCCGGTCACCTATGCCCGCATGGCGTTCAGGTCAACGTCTGTTAAAAATCTCTTTTGCCGCTATATCTGCTCCTTTCCGAAAGAGACAGGATTCTATCGCCATGATTCGCGAGCAGGTTAAGAGCGCCCAGATCGAGTCGATGAAGGCCGGCGACAAGGAACGCCTCGCCGCCGTGCGCCTGATCCTGGCCAAGCTGAAGGATCGCGACATCGAACTGCGCACCGCCTCCACTGTGCCGGACGACGACGCCGTGGTGGTCGAAGTGCTCCAGAAGATGGTGAAGCAGCGCCGCGAATCGATCGACATGTTCACAAGCGGCGGCCGCGAAGAACTGGCGGCGAAGGAACAGGCCGAACTGGACGTCATCGCCAGCTTCCTGCCCCAGCAACTGACCGAGGAAGAAACGAAAGCCGCGATCGAAGGCATCAAGGCCGAAGTCGGCGCGACGAGCGTCAAGGACATGGGCAAGGTCATGGCCGTGTTGAAAGACCGCCACGGCAGCGTCATCGATATGAGCAAGGCGAGCGGGCTGGTGAAGGCGGCTTTGTCCTAAGCTATCGTCCATAATCCCCCTCCCGCCTGCGGGAGGGGGCAGCCACCCACCTCCGTTCGTTTCGAGCGAAGTCGAGAAACGCATAGCGCGTCGCTCGACACGAACGGAAGTTCAGGCATAATCGCTCGATGGCGTTCTGGACCTACATGCTTAAATGTTCAGACGGCCGCTACTACACCGGCCATACCGACAATCTCGACCATCGTATCGGCCAGCATCAATGCGGCCAAGGTAGCCAGTTCACCCGCAATCGACGTCCGGTCTCACTGGTCTGGAGCGAGACTTTCGGCACACGGATCGAAGCATTGGAAGCCGAACGCATCATAGGCGGCTGGTCGCGCGCCAAGAAGGAAGCGATGATAGCGGGAAACTGGACACTGGTGTCATATCTCGCGAAACCGCCGCAAGAGCGCCCAAGCCTATCTCCGTTCGTTTCGAGCGTAGTCGAGAAACGAGATGAGTGCGCTAGCCGTTTCTCGACTACGCTCGAAACGAACGGATGTAGTGAGGCAAAACCCGCCCCCTCCCGCAAGCGGGAGGGGTGATTTTGACCCTCACCCCGCAATGGCTGGACGAACTGCGCGCGCGCACGTCGCTCTCCACCCTCATCGGCCAGACCGTCAAAGTCACCAAGGCCGGCCGCGAGTATAAGGCCTGCTGCCCTTTCCATAATGAGAAGACGCCCAGCTTCACGATCAACGACGAGAAGGGCTTTTATCACTGCTTCGGCTGCGGCGCGCATGGCGATGCGATCCGCTGGATGACCGAAAATCGCGGCCTGCCCTTCATGGAGGCGGTGAAGGAACTGGCCGCCACCGCCGGCATGGACGTCCCCGCCGCCGATCCCCGCGCCGCCAAACGCGCCGAAGCAGCCAAAGGACTGCACGACGCCATGACCGCCGCACAGAGCTTCTTCGAGGAGCAACTGGCCGGCATCGACGGCGGGGAGGCCCGCGCCTATCTGCAAAAGCGCGGCATGACCGACGCCACCCGTCGCGCCTTTGGCTTTGGCTATTCGCCCGACAGCCGCGGCCGCCTCAAGACCGCGCTCAAGGATTATGGCGAACCGATGCTGGTCGAAGCCGGGTTGCTTATTGATCCAGACGGAGAACGCGACACCTACGACCGTTTCCGTGGCCGCCTCATGTTCCCCATCCGCGACATTCGCGGCCGGGTCATCGCGTTCGGCGGGCGTATCCTTGGCGCTGGCGAACCCAAATATCTGAACTCGCCCGACACCCCGCTTTTCGACAAGGGCCGCACCCTCTACAATATAGACAACGCCTCCCCCGCCAGCCGCTCGACCGGCCGCGCCATCGTGGTCGAAGGCTATATGGACGTCATCGCGCTGGCCCAGGCCGGCTTTGGCGAAGCGGTCGCCCCGCTCGGCACCGCGCTGACCGAGCATCAGATCGAGCGGCTGTGGAAGATGGTCGAAGTCCCTGTCCTCTGCTTCGATGGCGATTCGGCCGGGCAGAAGGCCGCGATTCGCGCCGCCACC
>JAGVJS010000129.1 GCA_020051025.1 Sphingobium sp.
ACCCCGAAATGGTCCGCACGCTGGCCGATATCATCCACGCCATCGACGTGCCGGACACCGAACGTCAGTCGAGCGTCGCCGCCGTCGATCTGAACGAAGTCGCCACGATCCAGGCCGCCCGCCGAGCCGAACGGCAGGCTGCGGCCAAAATCGCCGCAGATAAGGCGAAGAAGGATGCTGTGGTCAAGGCCAAGGCGGAAGCCGATGCGAAGGCCAGGGCAGAGGCGAAGGCCGCTGCCGAGGAAAAGAAGCGCCTTGCCGCCAATCCTTCGCGCAACTGGTTGCAGGTCGGTGTAGGCCAGAGCAAGGGTGCACTGGGCTTCACGATGAAGGGGCTGCGCAAGAAATACACGATCCTCGCCCCTCAAGGCGCATGGAGCGCCAGCTGGGGCCGCACCAATCGCCTGCTGGTCGGTCCCTTCGCCAGCTTTGCGCGCGCTAAGGAACTGGAAACCAGCTTGAAAAAGGATGGTGCCGACGTTTTTGCCTGGCGCAGCGACGCCGGCGAAGTGGTGGAAAAGCTGGCGGGGGAATAGGCTGATTGATTGCCTTGCGCTCCTGATCTTCAGGCCGGTATCCTCCTGTCCGGCAGTTTGATCATGGGGTTGCAGGAACGCTTCAATCCCCCTCGAACGCCATATCCGGCAGTACATCGACCATCTCGCGCGTCTGGGCGAACAGCGCCGCGACCGCCGCTTCCGCCGCCTCGACATCGCCGGCATTCACCGTCTGCGCGATCGCGCGATAGCCTTCCGTATGCGAGTCCTGCTGCTCCCGCGTCTGGTAGGGACGTATCTGTGCGCGGAACAGGTCGGCCCGGCGCAGCGGCGTCACCCGCGGCAGTTCCTGATTGCCCGCCACTTCGAACAGGCAGTCGTAAAAGGCCTGCCGCACCGCGATATAGGTGCGGTGGTCGCCATCCGCGTCATGCCGTCGCGCCGCCTCCAGCGCGGCGTCCATCAGGCTGCGATTGGCATGGCCCGATGCTGCGCCCAGCCGCGCCGCCAGCGTCACCAACTGCTCCAGCACTTCCAGCAGATCGCGCACCTCCCGCCGGGTGAGGCGGTTGATATGCGCGCCGCGATAGCGGTGGATGGCGACGATGCCATCGCCCGACAAATGCCGCAGTGCCTCTCGTAGCGACGACCGGCTGATCCCCAGCCGCAGCGTCAGTTCCGCTTCGACCAGATGCTGCCCCGGCACGAACTGGCCGGTGCGGATGCCGGATCGGATGGCATCGGCGACCTTTTCGGTCGTGCCGATCGTGGCGGGCGCGTTCATGCGCGCACCGGCTCCGTCTCGAACAATGTGCGGAACCCCGACAACTGGTCATAGGCCGTCATGTCCAGCTGCATCGGCGTGATCGACACCGCATTGTCGCGTGCCGCGGCCAGATCGTTCCCTTCAGCCGCGCCGCCGTCCGGGAAGGCGATCTTGATCCAGTAATAGGGCACATGCCGCTCATCGACGCGCGGCATCGGGCGGAAGGATCCGGGCGGCCGCATGCCCTGCGTCGTCACCCGCACGCCCGTCACCTGATCCAGCGGGCAGTGCGGGAAATTGACATTGACGAAACTGCCCTGCTGCCATTCCAGATCGAGCAGCTTGGGCAATATCTGCGCGGTATAATGGCGCGCCGTGTCCCAATGCACCGGCGTCTGGTATGTCCATATCTGGCTGAGCGCGATGGAGGGAATGCCCAGCATCGCCCCCTCGATCGCCGCCGAAGCAGTGCCTGAATAGGTGATATCCTCCGCCAGGTTCGGCCCGCGATTGATGCCCGACAGCAGCAGGTCGGGTTTCTTGTCGCCCAGCAGTTCATAGACGCCCAGCAGCGCGCAGTCGGTCGGTGTGCCCTTTACCGCGAAATGCCGCTCGTCGCGTTGCTTCACCCGGATCGGGTAGGAGAGGGACAGGCTATGCCCCGCGCCCGACTTTTCCTCGTCCGGGGCCACGACCCAGACATCGTCGCTATAGTGGCGCACCACCTCTTCCAGAGCCACTATGCCCGGAGCGTCGATGCCATCGTCATGACGATCAATATGCGCGGATTGGACTTGGCGGTCACACATTCTCTCCCAGGCTTCCTTCTTTGATCCCACGCTAAATGAGTCGAGGTTTGCCGTCAATATCGTCCTACGATTTCATCTGTCAGATGCTTGACAGGCAAGGCGCGACCCGGCACATCAGGGGCGAGCGCAGACTCGGACGAAAGTACAGGAGAGAGGCATGGGGGGCGAACTTGCCCATCGACACCGCGCAGAAAGGGCGCCCGCCGGCTTCGCCGCTGGTGGAGGCGACGTTGAGCCTGGTGCGCGAAAGGCTGCGGACACGTTTCGCGCAATCGGGGCAGGGCTGGGATGCCTTCCGCGCCAGCGGCGCGACACTGACCAAGGCGGATATGGAGGATATCGAGCGGCGGCTGCTCGCCACCGGCCATCGCTTCGACTGGTCGGCCGGCATTTCGGTCGCCGAACGGCCCGACATCTACAAATCGCGCGGTGACGGCGATCAGGTGGACGAAAGCTTTTCTCACCCCGACGCGCCGCAGGGCGAACCGGATGAAACCGGCCGGGCGCTTGCGGGCGTGGGCGACAATGTCGTGCGCCATGACGCCGATATCACCGGCATCGCCCGCTTCATCCGCACCAATGAACGGGTGCTGGATTATCTGACCAACGGCGTCCCGCCCGGCATTATTGCCGTTATCGACGACAGCGGCGGCACGCTGACCGCGCCGATCATCGAACAATTTACCGGCGTCATCTGCGCCGGTGGCACGGTGCGGTCGCATCTGGGCATCCTGACCCGCGAATATAATATCCCCTGCCTGATGAACGCGAAGATCGCCGGCATCGCCGATGGCGACACGGTCACGATCGAAGCGACCGCCGCCGCCAAGACGACCGAGGATTATCAGCAGGGCGTCGATCGCGTCGGCCGCGTCTGGCGCCTCGCCAAAGCGGAGGCTGTCGCATGATTGATGCCACCAGGATAGATGAGCGCGATCTGGTCTTCCATGGCGTCGCCATCAAGCGCCATGCCGGCACAGCTGCCATTGCCGCGCTGGTCGGCCTGCCCGAACCGCGCGTATCGACCTTGCTGGCGGACGCGGT
>JAGVJS010000350.1 GCA_020051025.1 Sphingobium sp.
GCCGCGCCGGCCGCCAGGAGCAAAAAGGTCGGCGTTCGCATGGTTAACACTCCCTGTTGTGCATGGCGTGCGAACCGGATGCGCAGGCCGAAATCCTAACGCATCATTTAGCATGCTGATCCGCGGCTATCCATGTTTCACGGCGCAAATTCCTGTCCCGAAACGGGGCGGATAGCGTAGGTCAGTTGGGGCGTTGTCGGAAAAGAGGGTTAACGACTTAGCCGATTCGGGCAGCGATACGCGCGGCAAGCGCCTCAAGGCCGCGAGCGTCTTCCGAGTCGAACCGGGCGGGGCGGGGGCTGTCCAGGTCGATCACGCCGACCAGTCGGCCGTCATGCAGGACCGGCACGACGATCTCTGACGCGCTGGCGGCATCGCAGGCGATGTAGCCGGGGAAGGCATGAACATCTTCGACCAATTGTGTTTCGCGTGTCGCGGCCGCCGTGCCGCATACGCCGCGCCCGATGGAGATGCGGATGCAGGCGGGCTTGCCCTGAAACGGCCCAAGTACCAGTTCATCCTCCACCATGCGATAGAAGCCCGCCCAGTTGAGGTCGGGCAGAAACTGCCAGAGCAAAGCGGATATGTTGGCCATGTTGGCGACCGGATCCGGCTCCGACGCGGTGAGCGCATCGGCGGCCGAGAGCAGGTCGGCATAAAGGGTGGGCTTGTCGGCGGCGGTGGATACGAAATCGTACATGGCCGCGCATATAGGCATCCCGCCCCTCCGCGACCAGTGGGGTAAGCGTCAGTCCATCTGCACCTTGCCACGGCCCTGTTTTACCGAACTGCGCGCCTTTTTTGCGTCGACGCGGCGCGCCTTGGCGGCTTTGCCCGGCTTGGTCGCAATACGGCGGGCGTCGCGGACATGCGCCTTGGCGATCATCTCGCTCAGCCGTTCGCGGGCGTCCTGCCGGTTCGCTTCCTGCGTGCGGAAGCGGGAGGCCTGAATGACGATCTCGTTCATCGAAGTCAGCCGAGATCCTGCCAGTTCCTTCAGCTTGCGATAGGCGTAAGGCGGCAGGCCCAGCCTGAACAGGTCGACGCGCAACTGAACCGTCGTCGCCACCTTGTTGACATTCTGACCGCCCGGACCGCCGCCGGTGATGAAGCGCTCCTCCAGCGCCTCATCCGGGATATCAAATCCCGGCATCGTCCAGCAGGTCCGGGCCGAACCCGGCCGCCGCGAAAGTGTCGGGCAGGGGGGCGGTGGCCGCTGCGGCCGGCTTGTCTCCGCGCGCTATGCTCAGGAACCGGCTGTGCAGCAGCATCTTCCCCTCGCCATTGCCATAGACAGGGTCGCCGACGATGCCGAAGCCCAGGCCATGCATCGCATGGACGCGGATCTGGTGGGTGCGGCCGGTCTGCGGGGTGAAGGCGATCAGCGCGCGGCCATCCTTTTCCGCGATCTTGCGCCAGTGGGTGATGGCATTCTTGCCCGCCTTGGCCGGGATCATGCGCCAGCCCTGCGCTTCGCTGCTGATCTTCTTGAGCGCCAGTTCGATCGTGCCGCTTTCTTCAGCGGGCACCCCGTCGATCACAGCGACATAGCGCTTCTCGACCGTTCCCGCCTCGAACGCGGCGGCGAAGCGCTTGTGCGCCTTGGGATTGCGGGCGAGCAGCAGGCAGCCGCTGGTGTCGCGGTCCAGCCGATGGACCGGCAGCGGCCACCGCTGGAAGCCGAAGGTCAGCGAGGCGAGGTGATTTTCCAGCGCCAGCGATCCGTCGCGCGGCGCATCGACCGGCAGGCCGGCCGGCTTGTCGAGGATCAATGCCTCGCCGTCGATGAACAGGACTTTATCGGCAAGCAGGGACAAGAGGAGGTTCCGATCGGGGTAAAAAAGAGTGGGGCAATTGACGCGCGCGCGGCTTCCTATAGGCGGTAGGGGCGATGGACAACAGGGGGCATGACGGAAACAAGGCGCAATTTCGGCTCGACTGGGTCGATGTGGCGCGCGGGATCGGCATCATCGCTGTGGTGATCGCCCATGTGTGGACGCGCGGGGGCGTGCGGGACGCCATGTATAGTTTCCACATGCCGCTCTTCTTCCTGCTGTCCGGCATGCTGTCGCGGCCCCATCCGATCGGTCCCTTCTCCCAACGGCAGATTGGCAGCCAGATGCGGCCCTATGCTGTCTTTCTGACCTTGCTGATCCTGATTGACCAGATCGTCGAGCCGCTGAAAGGCGGGCGGCCCATATTCCACCAATGGCCCGATGATATCGTGCCGATCCTGTTGGGCGGTTTCTGGTTGCGTGGACCTTACACCATCTTCTGGTTCGTGCCCTGTCTCATGATCGCACGCATCCTGTTCAACGCCGTCCTGTTGCGCTGGCCCGACATATTGGACCGACGCTGGCTGTTGGTCATGCTGCCGACGATCTTCTTTGCCTACGCGCTGGGTTACTGGACCGAGGCGTCGCCGCTGGGGCTGCTGAGTGTCCCCATGGCCATCGTCCTGCTGTGGGTCGGCGCGATCTGGCCGCGCGTCCGCTGGCATAATGGGATGATCGTGCCGCTTGTCCTGCTGGCTTTGTCGGGGCTGGCGGGGATCGCGCCGACGCTCAACATGAAGGTGGCGGACTATGGCTGGCCGCTGCTGTCGATCGGGTCGGCGGTGGCGACCTGCCTGTTGCTGTTCCGCCTGTCGGCGCGGATCGCGCCCTTTGCAGGGCCGGTCGCGGCGTTGGGGCGGGCGTCGCTGGTCGTCATGTATCTGCATGTCGCGGTGATCCATTATGGATCGCCTTATCTGGCAAAGCCCTGGCTGCTCCTGCTGGCGCTGGCGCTGCCCTTCGGCCTCCACGCCCTCATCCGCCGGTCGCCGGTCGCGACCCGCCTGTTCCTCTAGCTGTCCCTGATGAGGGTCATGCGGTCGTCCACGCCGGCGCGGGCGACGATGCTGTAGGCGGCCTGGGCGATAACCTGGGCCTGCGTCAGGGCGGCCCCATCCTTTTCCCGCTGGGCGGAGGCAATCGGATCGGCGACGGCCGATGCCGCTGGCGAGGCATAATAGCTGGTTTCGGCGAGGCGCTCGCTCAGCGTCGTGCGGACGGGGGTTTCCGAAGCCGAGCTGGCGGTTACCTGTCGGGGGCCGGTCGATGCCGTATAGGTCAGCGGTTCGCTCGCGACGGGAGCGGATATGATTACGGGGCTGGTCGCTGGCGCTGTCGGTTCCGTCGCACCGGGTGTCGCAGTCGGCGCCGGGGTGGGCGTGCTATTCTGTCCCGCAGCGGCCGCCACGGCCTGGACGGTGGTATCCGTCACTTTCTTAATCTGTCCCCAGGCATTGCCCAGGCCGTTGCCGATCGCGCCGATCATTAAATTTTCTCCCGTCCCCGTCGTTCTCATCCGTCATAGGGCTTTCCATGCCCTCAATGGAAAGGGTTGGCGTCCCGTTAAGCGTTAATGCAGGTGCCGCAGCTTGTCCGGATTGCGCATGATGTAGATGGCCCGCACCTTGCCATCTTCGATATCCAGTGCGGTCGTCTGCACCTCGCCATCCGCCTCCCGCGTGACAAAACCGGGCAGGCCGTTGATGAGGCAGGTGCGCAGCAGGGTCGATCCATGTTTCAGGAAATTGACCGCCAGCGCCCGGTGCAAATGCATCACCTGGCCGAAGCCCAGCGCCGGCCGGACGGTCGCGGGCCGCTTGCCGCCGCC
>JAGVJS010000287.1 GCA_020051025.1 Sphingobium sp.
CAGCCCCTGCGCGATCAGATCGTCCGCGCCGCCAGTTTCCGCGGACAGGGTCGGCGCCTCGATCGCCTGATCGATGCCGTCGGGCGCAGGCGTGCCGTCATCGCCGACACCCGATTCCAGCAGCGGGTTCTTTTCCAGTTCACCCGCGACGAAAGCGTCGATCTCCAGATTGGAGAGGGCGAGCAGCTTGATCGCCTGCTGCAATTGCGGCGTCATCACCAGAGACTGGCTCTGGCGAATATCCAGCCGTGGGCCGAGCGCCATTAGAGCGTTCCTTGGCCAGAACGCGCGAAAGAGCGCATTCTGGCGTCGCACCGGCCCGCACCCCCACCCGGCCGCCCATAGGATACTGGCGTTGGGCAACCGGATGAGGGTGCGAGCCAGTGCGGCAAGAAGGAAGCGCGCGGCCGCATCATATCAAAGCTGGAAATTCTCGCCCAGATAGAGGCGGCGGACGTCGGCATTGGCGACCAGTTCGGTCGGATTGCCGGCAAAGAGCACCTGCCCGCCATAGATGATGCAGGCGCGGTCGACGATTTCCAGCATCTCGCGGACATTATGGTCGGTGATGAGCACGCCGATGCCGCGGGTCTTCAAATCCTTCACCAGATCGCGAATGTCGGCGATCGATAGCGGGTCGATGCCGGCAAAGGGTTCGTCCAGCAGCACGATCGACGGATTGGCGGCCAGCGCGCGCGCAATTTCGCAGCGCCGCCGCTCACCGCCCGACAGCGCCATGGCGGCGGAATCGCGCAGGCGGATGAGGCCGAATTCGGACAGTAGCTGTTCCAGACGGGCGGCGCGGGCGCCCTTGTCCGGCTCTGCCTGTTCCAGCACCGCGCCGATATTCTGCGCCACGGTCATGCCGCGAAAGATGGAGGTTTCCTGCGGCAGATAGCCCAGGCCCAGGATCGCGCGGCGATACATGGGCAGGTTGGTGATATCCTGCCCGTCCAGCACGATGCGGCCATGATCGGGGCGGACGAGGCCCATCACCGAATAGAAGCAGGTCGTCTTGCCCGCGCCATTGGGGCCGAGCAGGCCGACCACTTCGCCCTTGCCCACGGTCAGCGACACGTCGGACAGGACGACGCGCTTGTCATAGCTTTTGGCGATCGAGATGACCGACAGGCCTTCGCCCACTTCCTGCGGGATTTGCGGGCGCTGGGCCGTCCGGTCCGGGGTCATCACGTCGTTCATGCGTCTGGTCCTTGCAGCCGTTCGTCGGGGCACGCGGGACATTGGTGCGCGCACGGCAATTGGCAAGCTTTGTGCATGGGATCGCCGCCGGGGCAAGGAGAAAATGGCGATATGCGCCGGATGAGGGATAAGATGGCCCGGGCCATGACGAGCGCGAATCACCTTTGCGCGATTCTGGGCATCGCGACGGAGCGTTGCGCATGCGGGATCAGCGGAAAGGCGGATTTCCATCCGGGTTAATGTATAATTCAGGTGGGTTTTCGGCGGAATAGCGTGGGTTTGGCAATGGCCTCAATTCAACTGGCGGAAAGCACAGCCGGTCAGAATTGCATTGTCGGCCTTTCCACGGCTCGCTTCGACTGTTGCGGCTATGTTACCAATAAGGAGAAAAACATGTCGCCATTCCTGACGAAAATGGTCCCGCTGTCGGTAGTCCTGATCGGCTCGCTGGGCCTGGGTGGTTGCGCCACGAAGGGGTTCGTCCGTGAGCAGGTCGCGACCGTGAACCAGCGCGTCGATGCGCTCGACGCAAAGCTCCAGACCACCGATCAGACAGCGCAGCAGGCTCTGGCCGAAGCGCAGTCGGCGTCCGGTCAGGCACAGCAGAACAGCCAGCGCCTCGACCAGCTGAACGGCCGCGTCGATGGTGTCGAGCAGCAGCTTCAGGCCGCCCAGCGCAAGCGCGCGCGCAACTGACGCCGCAGGGCGGCCCCAAGCATCGCATGGGCGGCGGGACACATCTGTTCGCCCATGACGGTGCGACCATAAAGCGGATGCGCAGCTTCCCTTGCGACCGGCCCCCGTCGGTGCGCGTCCGCGCCATAAGATCATGACCTTCACGGCCGGCGCTTCCCCCTAGGCGCCGGCCCTTTTGCGCCAGAACCTATTCATGAGTGTAGACAAGAAAATGATCCGTGCTTTTCTGGCGCTGGCGGGGTTTGCACTCGTCACCGCCGTTCCGGCCGAGACTGCCGTCAAGAAGCCTGCCGCCAAATCCGCCACCGCCAGGAAAAAGGCGGCTGCGAAAAAGAAACCTGCCGCCGCGAAGGTTGAAGCGCCGCCCCCGGTCCTGTCGGACGGTGCGACCCGAGTGGTCGACTGGGTGGCGTCGGCGAAGGATAATCATGCGCTGCCCTATATCGTCATCGATAAGCAGGGCGCGGCCGCCTATCTGTTCGATGCCAGGGGCAAGATGCTGGATCATGCGCCGGTGCTGATCGGCATCGCGCCGGGCGACGATGCGACGCCAGGCATTGGCGCAAAGAGTCTGGCCGAGATCGGACCGGCGGAAAAGACGACGCCGGCCGGGCGCTTTCTGGCGAAATTCGGCATGGCGGCAGGCAAGCAGCGGGTGCTGTGGGTCGATTATGCCACTTCGGTGGCGCTGCACACCATTCCGCCCGGCAATCCCAAGGAAAAGCGCAAGGAGCGGATGCTGTCCCCGGAAATCGAGGATAATCGCATCACTTTTGGCTGCATCAACGTGCCCAAGGTCTTTCATGCCAAGGTCAGTCCGCTGTTCGGCAAGAAGGGCGGCTATGTCTATATCCTGCCCGACAGCAAGCCGATCGAGCAGGTTTTCCCGCGACTGCGGGTTCAGCCCTTCCTGAATGCAGCGACCAGGGTCGACAGCGGCGCAGGGCAATAATTCAGGTGAAGTCCGTCATCTCGTAAAAGGGGCGGATTTCGATCTGGCTGGGGCCTGGCATGGGATTGGGGCAGCGCTTCGCCCAGGCGACGGCTTCGTCCATATCTCTGACCTCCCACAGCCAATAGCCCGCGACCAGTTCATCGGCGTGCGGGAAAGGGCCGTCGATCACCGTGCGATCCGTGCCGTCGAAGGCGATGCGCTTGCCGTGGGCGGAGGGTTTGAGGCCGTCCGCCGCAATCCATATTCCGGCTTCGCGCAAGGCGTCGTTATAGCGGCCCATTTCGGCCATCATGGCGTCGCGGCCGGGGAAATGATCCCGCTCGCTATCCTCCGTTGCCTTCACCAGCACCATCACGCGCATCGTCCGTCTCCTCTCCATGCGTGGGGAGAGGAGACGGCAGGATGGCCCGCCATGCAAGGGGTTTTGCCCTGGCGCTTATTGCGTGAACAGCTTGAATTCGGCGAGACGTGTGGCCTTGCCCTTGGGCTGCGTGAAAAGGAGGCGCACCTTGCTGGTCGTCATTCGGGGCCAGCGGACATCGGTGACGCCGTTGGCGATCGGACTGCCCTTCGGCGCGGCGATGTCGCGCCAGTCGCCGTCGACCCATGCCTGCAACCGATAGCTTTGCGGCACGGCAAAGCCCTTGCTATCGGCGAAGAAGGCAAGTTCGGCGCGGGTCAGGTCCGTAGGCTTGCCCAGGTCGATCGCATACCATTGGTCGGCGGGCGAGGGCGCGGAGGACCAGCCATTGGGCAGTTCGGGGAAGAACCAGACGCGGCCGTCGATCGCGTCATGGACATTTTCGATGTCGCCATTGCTGGACGCCGACCCCATCGGGAACTGGCCGCGGAGC
>JAGVJS010000284.1 GCA_020051025.1 Sphingobium sp.
GGCCTGGGCCGCATCCAAACCTGCCAGCACGACCGTGACCACCGAAACGGTCAAGGCCGCGCCGGCGACGCGCAGCAGTACGGCCAAACGCCGCATCGTGCGCAAAACCACCACTACTGCGCCCGCCCGCACCGCTTCGGCAGAGCGGACCACAACTACGGTCACCACCCAGAACTGACCGCTACGCCCTCCCGGCCGAAATCGGTCAGGAGGGCGTCACCACCGCGAACATATCCTCCACCCCCGATTCGGCGGGCCGCTCGTCCCGCTCCGTCGCCTGTCGCGCCCACATCAGCGCATAAAGGCCGTCGGCCCGGACCAGATCGGGATGGCGGCCGCGCTCCACGATCACCCCCTTGTCCAGCACGATGATTTCGTCCGCATCCACGACGGTCGAAAGGCGGTGGGCGACCACCAGGGTCGTGCGCCTGCGGCTGATGTCGTGTAGCACCGTCTGGATTTCCGTCTCCGTCCGGCTGTCCAGCGCGCTGGTCGCTTCGTCCAGCACCAGCACCGGCGGGTCTTTCAGCAACGTACGGGCGATGGCCACGCGCTGTTTTTCGCCGCCCGACAGTTTGAGGCCGCGTTCGCCCACGCGGGTGGCATAACCCTGCGGCAGATCCATGATGAAATCATGGATAGAAGCCGCCTTCGCCGCCGCCTCTATCTCCGTCTGACTGGCCCCTTCCCGGCCATAGCCGATATTATAGCCGACCGTGTCGTTGAACAGGACCATATCCTGCGGCACGATACCAATCGCAGCGCGCAACGTTTCCTGCGTCACGCCGGCAATGTCCTGCCCGTCGATCGACACCTGACCCGACTGGATATCGTAAAAGCGGAAGAGGATTCGGGCGATAGTGGACTTGCCCGCGCCCGACGGGCCGACGATCGCCAGCGTCCGGCCAGCCGGCACGGTGAAGCTGACATCGTGCAGGATTTCGCGGGCCGGATCATAGCCGAAGCGGACATGGTCGAAGCGCACTGCACCTCGATCGGCCTGAAGCGCGGGGGCGCCGGGACGGTCGGCGATCTCCTGCGGCGTGTCGATAAGGTTATACATCGCTTCCATGTCGATCAGCCCCTGCCGGATGGTGCGATAGACCATGCCGAGCAGGTCGAGCGGACGGAACAGCTGGCTGAGCAGCGTATTGACCAGCACCACGTCGCCGGTGCTGAACTGCCCGCGGCTCCAGCCCCAGACGGTATAGGCCATGGCGCCGGCCATCATCAGGTTGGTGATGAGCGACTGGCCGATATTGAGCCAGGCGAGGCTGTTCTCGCTCTTGACCGCGGCCCTGGCATAGCGGCGCATGGCGGTGCCGTACCGGGTCGCCTCCCGCTGTTCGGCGCCGAAATATTTGACCGTTTCGAAATTGAGCAGGCTGTCGACCGCATGGGCGACGGCACTGGTGTCCATGTCGACCATGTCGCGGCGCAGCTGGTTGCGCCATTCGGTGACGGTGCGGGTGAACCAGATGTAGAGCGCCACCATGGCCAGCGTGGCGACGACCAGACCGGGGCCGAACTTGACCAGAAAGATGGCGCAGACCGCGACCAGTTCCAGCACCGTCGGCGCAATGTTGAACAGCAGGAAATAGAGCATCGTGTCGATGCTCTTGGTGCCGCGTTCCACGATCTTGGTGACGGCCCCCGTGCGCCGGTCGATATGGAAGCGCAGCGACAGACGGTGGAGATGGACGAAGACATCGTCGGCGAGGCGCCGGCCGGCTTCCTGCCCGACCTTTTCGAATACGGCATTGCGCAGATTGTCGAAGAGGACGCTGCCGAAGCGGGCGCCGGCATAGGTGGCGACCAGCGCCATGGCGAGGCCGACCGCCGGTTCCATGCCCGGCGCCATCCGGTCGATCGCCGCCTTGTAGGCGAAGGGCATGGCAAGGCTGACGATCTTTGCCAGCAGCACCAGCCCCATGGCGATGGCGACCCGGCGGCGCAGCGCGGCCGAATCGGCGGGCCAGAGATAGGGCAGAAAGCGCCGCAGCGTCGCCCAGACGGGCGGGATCGGCGTGGAATCGGGCGTTGAGGGTGGCATCGGCCCCTATGTAAGCGCTGGCGCGCGGCAATCCAGTGATTGTGTCCGACAGGTCTGAGGATCCCGCTCCGAATAGGAAGGAGCGGGCTTAACTTCGCATATTTCCCGCTTGTTTCGACCGAATATTGCGCAGCGATGATCCTATCGAAAAGCGGCAGCCGGCATATCAGCCGCTGAACGACAGCGGCGGAAAGCCGGATATGGTTCGTTCTACCCGGCAGTTCCCGATCGAAAGGTCCGTCATGCGATACCTGCTGCCCGTCGCCCTGCTCCTTTACTTCGCCGCCGCGTCGGGCGGTTCTGCGCAGACGACGGCTGCGACTGCCGATGGGCCATTGAAGGTCGAAAATTATTATCGCGTCAAATGGGGCGGCATGGGCGAATTTCTGCGCGTCTATCGCAAGCAGCATGAGGCGTTGCTGCGCGAGATGATGCGGCAGGGCCATATTGCGCAAGTGACGGTGGAAATGCCCTTCACCCATATGGGTGGCAGTCCGCGATGGGACGTGCGCACCACCATCGTCTACCAGCATGGGGCCGATGGCGTGGGGGCCGGTGCGGCCTACAAGGCGGCGATCGCGGCGGCCAGGGCGCGGCTCTTCCCCGACAAGGCGACGTTCGAGGCGGAGGAGGCAAAACGCGGCGCCGTGACCGAGGATCATTGGGATGTGGTGATCGAACCGGCGGCGTAACGGAACAAAGCAGCGCTTTAGACTCTTTTCCTTTGCGGCGTGGCACGGCATGGTGGGTCCGTGGCGGCGCATCGCAGGAGGCAAGACAGGCGCATGTTCGGGTCTTTGTGGAAGCGGATTTTCGGAAACAGGACTGCCGACGACGACCGGACATGCGAGGCGAAAGGCCCTGCCTCCTCCCCCGCGAGCCGCACCCCTGTCAGTTCCACTTCCGCCTGCACCGCGCCTTCCAGTACCGCCACGGCCAGCTATGATCCCGTCACCGCGCTGCGCGATCTGGTGCGGCGCGATGTCGCCGGCGGCTTTTTCGACGATGACGCGATCCTGACCAACGCCAATGACGTGTTCGAGGAAGAGCTGCCCCGGCCGCTGTTGCGGGTCGAGGCGTCGGCCGCGCTGCGCGCC
>JAGVJS010000334.1 GCA_020051025.1 Sphingobium sp.
CATCCGCCCCGGACCGGCGATCACGCATCGCCTTCGCCTGTGCCTCCATGCGCGAACGATAATATAATCCCTCTGCCACCTGGCCGGGGGTGATAACGGGCGCGACATCCTGCGCCACCGCCACGATCGGAAAGGCGAGGGCGCAGGATGCAATGATCAAGCGTTGCATAAGCGGATCAATAGCCCGCCTTGGCGCAGAGTTTGTAAATCTGCTGGATACGCGGATCGTTCGCGCCATGCTTGGCCTTGAGCGATTCCCGCTGAGCGCAGGTCGCTTGCGCACGTTGTTTGGTGGACAATGCTCTGGTGCCACCGCCACCGGACCGCGCTTGTTCATTGATGACGCTGCTCATCACCTGAGTCTGGCCCAGGCTGGCGGAGGCATCGCCCCAGGACATGGCGTCCAGCTGAGCCGAAGCGGGAACCGACCAGAAGGCGGCGGCGGTCGCGAAGAAAATCGCCATTTTCGTCATCACATCATCCTTTTCCAGTTTGACGGGGTGTCGTGCGGCTGAGTCACGCCGTAACGGAGACGGGGGCCAGCGCCAATGCGCCAGCCCCCGAACCGTGCGGTAAATGCGGCAGGATTACTGCTTGCGCGCCATGTTGGACATGGCTTCGCCGATCGCCTTGAGGCCGGTGGCGGCCGCGTTCGACAGGATACCGAACTGCTGCGACATGGCGGTGAATTCGGTCGAAGCGCCCGGATTCTTGCCATCGGCCTTCTTCGACAGCTTCTCGATGTCCTTGGCCATGCTGTCCATCTTGCCGCCCAGTTCCTTGGCCATGGCCATCAGCCAGCCAGCCGCCTTGCCCGTGCCCCCAGCGCGGGCTTCCTTGACATCGTCGCCGCCGGCGATGGTGTCGAGCAGATTCTGGTAGGCGTCCTGCACGTCGTTCTGCGCCTGACCGATTTCCGATGGCGTCGCGTTGACGGATTCACCCAGCTGAGCAAGCGCATCATCCGTGCTGGAGGCCGAGCCGCCCTGGAAGCCGGTCAGCTGGTCGGTGAAATTCTGCTGGGCGTCCTGAATGATGCCCTGCGGCAGGCCGAGCTGCTGGCCGAGCTGGCCGATCAGCTGCTGACCAAGCTGCGACACGACCTGCTGGGCGAGCTGGGCAACGATGCCGCCGAGCGGACCCAGAGCGGCCGTGGCGAGGAGGGAAACGGGATTGAAACCGCCGATACCGAACATCTCATATCTCCTTTTCAGCAATATTTGGCCGGAAGGCCCCCGATCGGCGCTGCCCCATCCCGGAGCGTGATCGCCGTCGTCGCCATCCTGTATGCCGGCTCCGCCGCCCGTCCGCCCTCCCCGATCCGACTAGGGGCATAAGCGATCCGATTAGGTGAGCGGGTGAAACAGCAGGCCTGCGAGCGCATTCAATTCCCGCACGCCGTCCAGTTCCAGCTTGCGGCACATGTTGTTGAGGTGGACGCGGACCGTATTCTCGCTGATGACGAGCAGGGTCGCGATGTCGGCATTGGCCCGGCCCCACCCCAGGAAGCGCATCACCGCCACCTCCGTCTTCGTCAGCGCGCCGATGCCGGTCAGATGCCGTTCGGGCACGCGCGAGCGGGGGATGCGAAATTCGCCGAGCGGCACATCCTCCTCAACTGCACGCGTATCCGCCTGGCGCAGCAGGCGCATCAGTTCACGCAGGCGGGCTTCTTCTTCCGGGTCGGCGGTCATCGGGCGAAAGCCTTTGCAACGGCGCGGACCACATCCTGCCGCGTCGACAGGTCCATGATAACCGCCTGCGCCAGCAGCGGGATGAGGATCAGAAGCAAGGCGCTGGCCGCCCAGCTCTTGATCGAAAGCGACAGCGAGAAGACGTTCAGTTGCTGAGCGAAGCGATTGAGCAGGCCGAGCGCAGCATCGACCACATAGAGCATGACGAGGATCGGCGCGGCGAAGATGAGAGCGAGCGCCATCAACCGGCCAAATTCACCTTCGAACAGGATCATGCTGTGCATGTCGAGGCGCGGCCAGCTTTGCGCGATCGGCCAGACGGCAAAACTTTCCATGATGGTCGCGACCAGCAGCAGCAGGCCGCCGGACGCGGCGAAGAGGACATGGGCGAGCCGTTCCATCAGCGCGCCGGTGAGCGACACCTGACCGCCGCTATTGGGATCGATCAGCTGGCCGATGGTCGCCCCGACCTTTGCGTCCACGATCTCGCCCGCCGCCTGCATCGCCCAGAGGATGGTGCCGAAGAAGAAGCCGATGGCGACGCCGATCCCGGCTTCCCGCAAGATCATCGCCGCCCAGCCAAAGGTGCCGATGCCCTGCACCATGAAATTGGGCTGAAGCGCGAAGGCGATACCGCCGAAGGTGAGGATGATGCCGTTGCGAACCGTCGCGGGGATCGTGTCCTGGGCAAAGAGCGGCACCATCATGAAGGCGAAACCGAACCGGGCCGACGCGATGCCGACCAGGATCAGTTCACCCATCCAGCCGGGAACGCCCTGCATCATGAAGACCGTACCATCGCGGGAAATTCGGTGAAGATCGTATTGCCATATTGGTACAGACTGCCAGCGAGCAGCGAGGCGGTAAGGAACAGGGTGGCGACGATCGCGAAGAATTTCAGCGTATATTGCAGCGTTTGTTCCTGAAGCTGGGTCGCCGCCTGCACCAGCGCCACCAGCAAGCCGACAGCCGACGCCGCGACGATCGGTGGGGCGGAGAGCAGGAGGACGAGCCACAGCGCGTCGATCGTCATGCGGACGATGGCGTCAGACATAGCTCAGGACCAGTCCGTGCGAGAGCTTTACCCAGCCATCGACCAGCACGAACAACAATATCTTGAATGGCAGGGATATGGTGACAGGGGACAGCATCATCATGCCCATCGCCAGCAAGATGTTGGATATGACGAGGTCGATCACCAGGAACGGCAGGAAGATGAGGAAGCCGATCTGGAAGGCCACGGTCAGTTCCCGCACGACGAAGGCGGGCACGACGACGATGAAGTCGGTGGCGCTGGCGGCGGCGGTGCCGGACTGTTTCGCCACCCGTTGCTGCGTGCGCAGGAAGAAGGCGCGTTCGTCGGCAGCGCTATGTTTGATGAGGAAGGCGCGCAACGGCTCCTTGGCCCGGTCGGCAGCGGAGAAGATTTCCGACGTCTGCGTCGGCACCGCTTGCTGACCAGAGGCGGTCGCCATCTGCTGCATGGTCGGGTACATGACATAGACCGACAGGACCAGCGCCATGCCGTTCAGCACGACATTGGGCGGCACCTGTTGCAGGCCAAGCGCATTGCGCAGCAGCGAGAGAACGACGACGATCTTGGTGAAACTGGTCACCATGACCGCGAAAAAGGGGGCGAGCGCAATAAGGACGACGACGACCAGCGCGCTGCCGGGGGTGAAGGCGGACACATCCATGACGGCTCAACCCTCCCGAAGGACGGACTCGATCAGGACGGCATAGCTGTCGCCGACCGAGACGATCTGGCCGGTGGCGATCGCGCGTTGCCCCGCAAGGATGCGAACGGACAAAGCGCCGTCGCGATCCTGAAGGGGGAGCACCCCACCCTCCTGCAAGGCCTGAAGCCGGGCGAGCGGAATGTCGGTCTGGTCCAGTTCGAACCGGAGCTGCACCGCGAAGCTTTCAGGTGCGAAAGCGGCTTCGGGCATTGGGGCGTCGGCATGGATCTGCATGGCTTCGTCCTCTTTTTTGAACATCAATTTAGGGAGCGGAACAGGCGCTCCGCGGGCATGATCCGACCGGGCACGGCAGGCGCACCGGGCAGGCCGACGCCCGCCATCA
>JAGVJS010000130.1 GCA_020051025.1 Sphingobium sp.
CCATCGGCCAGGCCTGTCTCGCGCCCGGCGCGGTCAAGGCGACGCTGGGCACCGGGGCCTTCGTGCTGGCATCGCTGGGCGAGAAGCTACCCGCTTCCACCCATCGGTTGCTCGGCACGGTCCTCTGCCAGATTGGTGGCTGTCGCCATTATGCGCTTGAAGGCTCCATCTTCGTCGCCGGCAGCCTGATTCAGTGGATGCGTGACAGCCTCGGCCTGATCGCGGCGGCGACAGACACGGACATGATTGCGCGCTCCGTACCCGACAATGGCGGCGTGGTCCTGCTGCCGGCCTTGGCGGGGCTCGGCGCGCCCTATTGGAGGCCGGAGGCGACCGGGATCATCAGTGGCCTCACCCATGGCACCGGCCGCGCCCATATCGTGCGCGCGGCGCTCGAATCGATGGCGCATCAGGTGCATGATCTGGCCGCTGCTTTCTCCGCCGATGGCGCACCCTGGTGCATGTTGCGCATCGATGGCGGGATGAGCGCCAATGACTGGATCGCCCAGGATATGGCAGACATGCTCGACCTGCCCGTCGAACGGCCTGACGATGTCGAGACGACGGCGCGCGGGGCGGCAATGTTGGCGGGACTGGGCTGTGGCCTGTTTCCGTCGCTGGAAGCGGCGACCGAAATGGTATCGGCACGATCCCGATTCACCCCGGCCATGGCGGTAGACGTTCGGACCAGGCGACTGGCCGGCTGGCACGCGTTGCTGGCCAATTCGTAACGATATCGTCACGATGCTGTGATGTCCGAGAGCAAATATTAAGAATGAAGGCGTAGCACCGGCTGCAACATGCCGCGTACCACCCTCCGCCACCCCCCATCCTGGATCGCGCCGATCGCTACCGGCAGCGTTTATTTTGCGGTGGCATCGCTGGCCCTGTCCCTGTCCCGCTTCGAAGGCGGGCTGGCCTTCATCTGGGCAGCCAACGCCTTCCTGATGGCGGAATTGCTGACATCGCGCACCGCGCATTGGCCACGCGCCATCATTGCCTGCGGCATTGCCAGCGCGGCGGCGACCGCCTGGTTCGGCATGGGACCGGTCGCGGCGCTGCCGATGGCGGCGATCAACATCCTCGAATCGCTGATCGTGGCGGTCATTTGCCGCTGGTTCGTGGCTGACAAACTGGTCATCGGGGCGATTCGCCCGCTGATCGTGTTTGTCATCGCCCTGTGCGGTGCCGCCAACATCGTTGCCGGTTTCGCGGCAGCTTGGGTCGCATCGACCCTCACGCCCGTCTCCTTCGGCCATTCCTTCGTGCAATGGTATACGGGTCATGTGCTAGGTGGCCTGATTTGTGCGCCGATCCTCATCATGGCCTTTCAGGGCGAGTTTCGCCGCTGGCTGGTCGAGGCGTCTGCACAGACGCGGGTGGAGGCTGTGCTGCTGCTTGCCCTGTTCGCGCTGACGACCGTGCATGTCTTCCATTGGGCACGCTACCCGCTGTTGTTTGCGCCGCTCCTGCCGCTTGTGCTGATCGCCTTTCGTATCGGGCATATGGGGTCGGCATTGGCAATCATCGTGCTGGCGGCGATCGGGGGGCAGGCCACCATGGCGGGCATTGGTCCGCTGGCCTGGGTCGCCGATGGCACTGGCGAACGCATCCAGTTCTTTCAATTCTATCTCGCGCTCAGCTTCCTGCTTTGCATGCCTGTCGCGGTCGAACTGGCGGCGCGCAAGCGGCTGTTCCAGATGTTGCAACAAAGCGAGGCCCGCTATCGGGCGATGGCCGAATATAGCGGCGACGTCGTCCTCAACATCAGCGTCGATGGCGTGATTCAATATGCCTCGCCCTCCGCGACCGAACAAATCGGTTGCGCGCCGGACCTGCTGATGGGGCAGGAGGCCGCCAATCTGGTCGATCCGCAGGATCGCGCCGTGGTGATTGCCACCCATCGCCGCGCGCTGGCGCAGCCCGGTTCCATCCACAAGGTGGAGTTCCGGCCGCTGGTCCTGGCCGACGGGCTGGAATGGTGCGAGATGGTAAGCCGAGCAATGATCGACGAGCGTGGCCTGCCCAGCGGCGTCGTCAGCATGATTCGCGACATGTCGCGGCACAAGGCGCGCCAGCGTGCGCTGCAACAGGTGGCAGCGCGCGATTCGCTGACTGGTGCGGATAGCCGCCGGGCCTTCCTCGACAAGTTGGACCGTGAGATTGGCCGGGCGGCCATGGGCGCGCGCTCATCGCTGCTTCTGATCGACATCGACCATTTCAAGTCGGTCAACGACCGCTTCGGCCATGGTGCGGGCGACAGGGTGCTGACCGCTTTCGTCGATCGCCTTCGTCCGGGGCTGCGAGCCGGAGACAGCATTGGCCGATTGGGCGGCGAGGAGTTCGCCATCCTGCTGGAGAATAGCGATATCGACCGGTCGAGCATGATGTGCGAGCGACTGCGCGGCTTGCTCGCCGACCCGGTCCTGGTCGAAGCGTCGGTCGCCATCACTATCACCTTCAGTGCCGGGTTGGTCGAACTGGATGGGACGTCTGATTGCTCGGCGATGCTGGAGGCGGCGGACAAGGCGCTCTATCGCGCCAAGCATAGCGGCCGTAACTGCCTGCGCCTCGCAGCCTGATTCTGCGACGGGTCTGTGCACCCTGCGGCGGAAAAATCGCGATGTTATGTTGTAACTTACGATGGCTTGGCCTATGTAGCGGCATCATGAAGCTGACCCTGCGCCATGCCCTGATGAGCGGCCGTATCGATCGCATTGCGATCGCGCTATCGGGCCTGTGCGTCGCGCATTGTTTTGCCACGGCGGTGATATTGGGCCTGCTCGCTTCGGCGGGTGGGATCTTCGAAAGTCCACTCTTCCACGAAGCCGGTCTGGTGCTGGCAATCCTGCTGGGGGCGGTGGCGCTGGGCCATGGGGCGCTGGTCCATGGCTATATGATGCCCGCGGCGATCGGATCGCTGGGTCTGGGCGTCATGGCGGGTGCGCTCACCATGGATCACGGTATGCAGGAAAGCGTCTACACGCTGATCGGCGTGGGCATATTGGCGCTGGGCCACGACCTCAATCATCGCGCTGGCCGTTAAGCGGTCGCCGAAGGAGTCGGGCGACTCCCTTCTCCTTTTCAGCTATGATTCTTGTGAGCGAACCGATGTTCCCCCTTCACCCAGCGCACGGTGCCGGTGCTGGCGCGCATTACCACGCTTTCGGTGGTCAGCTTGCCGCCTGGCAGGCGCTTGACCCCGTCGAGCAGTGACCCGTCAGTCACGCCGGTCGCAGCGAAGATGCAGTCGCCCTTCGCCAGTTCGTTAAGGTCGTAAATCTTGTCGAGATCGCCGATGCCCCATTTGCGCGCGCGCGCCTTCTCATCCTCATTGCGGAATAGCAGCTTGCCCTTGAACTGGCCACCGACGCAGCGGAGCGCGGCACAGGCCAGCACGCCCTCGGGCGCGCCGCCTGATCCCATATAGATGTCGATCGTGGTTTCTGGATCGGTCGTGGCGATCACCCCGGCGACGTCGCCGTCGGGGATCAGCATGATGCCGCAACCGATGGCCCGCAATTCGCCGATGAGCCTCTCATGCCGGGGGCGATCGAGCACGCAGACGATGATTTCGTGCGGATCGACGCCCTTTGCCTTCGCGACGGATTCAACATTTTCGCGGACTGACTTTTTTAGATCGATCGTGCCTTCGGGATAGCCCGGCCCGATCGCCAGCTTTTCCATATAGACGTCGGGGGCGTTAAGCAGGCCGCCTTCTTCGGAAATGGCCAGCACGGCCAGCGCGTTCGGGCCTGCCTTGGCGGTGATGGTGGTGCCTTCCAGCGGATCGAGCGCGATGTCGATCTTCGGCCCGGTGCCGATCGCGTTGCCGACCTTTTCACCGATATAGAGCATCGGCGCCTCGTCGCGCTCACCTTCGCCGATGACGACGGTGCCGTCCATGTAAAGATCGTTGAAGGCGAGGCGCATCGCCTCCACGGCGGCGGCGTCCGCTGCCTTTTCATCGCCCCGGCCGATCAGCTTCGACGCGGCGATCGCGGCCGCTTCGGTGACACGTACCATTTCGAGCACCAGGACACGATCGAGTGTCGAGCTTCCCTGAACCATAGTCTTCCTCTGCCTTGTCTTATGCATCGAGGCGATAGGAGTTTGCCCTCTGATTGTCGAGCAAGGAAGGCTGCACGGCAGACCCATTTCACACCGGGTTGCGGGGCCATGATGCGGCCATGATGGGATGCTTCACTTCGGAGCGATGCTCCGTCTCCTTCCTCTCGTCGCCTTGTTGGCAGCATCGCCACTGGTCGCGCAGGAGGCTGATGGGGACAGCATCATGGCGGCTTATCGGGAAAAGACGCAGGTGGTGCGGTCGTGCGACCGCAGCGGGAACGCGATCGTGGTGTGCGGTAGCCGGGCGGAGCGCAATGCGAAGGAACGACTGCCTTTACCGCGTGCGCCAGAAGAAGGGGCAAGTCTGCACCGCGGTGAAGCGCCGCGTGCCTCGGCGACCGCGCCCAGGCAGGGAAGTTGCGGCGTGATCGGTGGGCAGGGCACGGGATGCACCGGCGGCCTGCCGGTCTTTCAGGCGGTGGGCCTGTTGGCGAAGGTCGTGACCGCGATCGCCGATCCCGATGCCGACCTTTCGCCACCGCCGCCCGAACGCCTCAAGGGCGCCGGGCAACATTAAATAAGCTTAGTCGAGAATGTGCATGACCATCGGCGTGTCGAGCAGGCTGTCCGATCCGGCCAGTCGCTCCAGCGTCTCGCGCACGCAGCGTTCCTCGCCTGCATGGGTGACGATGGCGACCAATACGCCATCGGTCTGATTGGCGCCCCGCTGGATCATGCTTTCGATCGACACGCCGGCATCGCGGGTCGCGGCGGCGATTTCCGCCAGCACGCCAGGGCGGTCCTGCACCTTGAAGCGCAGATAGGCGCGGCCGATACGCTTGCCGGCGTCTGCCGTGTTCTGCGGTGTCAGGGCGGCGACTGGCATGGCGAAGGCGTCGCCATATTCGTCGCGCGCGACGTCGATCAGATCGGCGACCACCGCCGATGCGGTTGGGCCGTCACCTGCGCCGCGTCCCTGAAAGAAGAGTCGGCCGACGAAATTGCCTTCGGCGACTACGGCGTTCAGCGACCCATCGACATGGGCCAGCGGATGATCGAGCGGGACCAGCATGGGATGGACGCGCTGGAAAAGGCCTTCCGGTCCGTTCTGCGCCATGCCGACCAGACGGATGCGAAAGCCGAGCGCTGCGGCTTCGGCGATGTCGGCCGCGATGACATGGCGGATACCAGTGGTGGCGACCGCATCGAAATCCAGTTCGGTGCCAAAAGCCAGGCTGGCGAGGATGGTCAGCTTGTGCGCGGCATCGACACCGTCAATGTCGAAGCTGGGATCGGCCTCGGCATAACCCAGTTCCTGCGCTTCCTTCAGCACCTCGTCGAAACCCCGGCCTTCCTTTTCTATGGTGGTCAGGATGTAATTGCAGGTGCCGTTCAGGATGCCATAGACGCGGCTGATCTCGTTCGCCGCGGCGCCTTCGCGCATGCCCTTGATGACCGGAATGCCGCCGGCGACTGCGGCTTCATATTTAAGGGCAATGCCACCCTGCTCGGCGAGGCGGGCCAGATCCAGCCCATGATGCGCCAGCATCGCCTTGTTGGCAGTGACGAACGGCTTGCCGACGGTCAGGCACTGACGGGCGAGCGTCAGCGCTGGGCCATCCGCGCCGCCGATCAGTTCGACCACGACATCGACGTCATCGCGCGTTGCAAGCGTCGTCATGTCGTCCACCCATTCATAGGGTGAGAGATCGACGCCGCGATCCTTGTTGCGGTCGCGCGCGGAAATGGCGACGATCTGGATCGGGCAACCGGCGCGGCGGGCAATCAGGTCGCCGTTCGCCTCCAGCAGGCGAATCACCCCGCCGCCCACCGTGCCGAGGCCGACAAGCGCGACGCGCAGCGGGGCATGGCGGTGCAGATTGGTCATGGCGGTGTGTCTTCCTTCCGGCTGATGAACGCCGCGCTGATAGCCGCCCCAGCGTATCTGTCCAAGAAAAAGCGGGCGCACCAGGCACCCGCAATCCGAATCAGGATGGGGTGCGGGTCCGTCCGCAAGCACCGAGCGCCGCGATCACGACGCCATAGTCGGTGCGGGCAGCCTCCGCGTCCTGTGCAGACAGGGTGCGGACCGATCGTGCAGGCAGGGTCGCAGGAAGGCTGCATGCCATCCGATACCAGAGCAGGCTGCCCGGTTCGGGCGGGCGAGCTGCCTCATCCATGATCTCGCCCAGCGCAACCGCCCAATGGGGCGCCTGTCCGGGCCGGCGAAGAATCGAGAGCGATACGGGGTCACCATTTTCGGTACGCAGGAAAATCTGTGTTTCCCCTTCGCCGGCAATCGTGCCCGCTACGTGGAACGCATCGCCAAGGCCGGTGATGCGGGGCGGAGCATTGGGGGCGATCAGCGCCGACAATATGCCTTTGACCCGTTCGACCTCGGCCGCCGTCGCTGGAATCTGGGCATCCGGTGCGATCAGCTGGATTTCACCGGGCCGCCCTCCATTGCGGGCGAAGACGATCATCTGCGCTTTCTTTAGCTTGGGCACTCTGCCTTTGGCATCGGTGGGGGCATCATAGAGGTAGGTTACAAGGGGGCTGATTCCCGCTTCGCCGCGAATCAGCCCCGATACGTCGGCCTCCACAAACAGCCTTTTGTGTCCTGGTGGGACGTTTCCGGCCTGTTCGGGCTTAATGACGATGATGTTGCGAATGCGCACGGTCGCAACCAGCGGCGCCTTGTCTGCCATGTCCGCAATGTCAGCATAGGACAGGCCTGCGGGGTTGGCTGATGGTTGCGTTACCATTTTGGAATTTTGCGCAAAGGCCGGAAAAACCGCGGGAGATGCGGCGGAAATGAGGCAGGCCAACCCAAATCGGGTCAGGCGGGTAGCGGATTTCTTCGTCATCTTCGTCCTGTGTTTTTGGCCCGTGGCAAGGATGTCACAGGCAAGTCATTCCGATATGAAATGGTAACCGCAAATGAACAAAACGATAAAGCGTTTGCGTGCCACGATGCGCCGCGATAGGAGTTTGCGCGGTAGCAAATGAACGGACAGGGGCCAAAGGCGATTGGGATAGCCCGGTCGGCTTGGGTCGTTTTTGGCTGATTTTGTATAAACCACTGGTAAGATGAGTTAAGGAGTGTCGTTGCCGAATGGCCTATGCTGACCACTCGCAAGGATCGAGTCGGACTGTCTCGATCGTCATCGTCGCCCTGATTCACGCTGTTCTTGGCTATGCCTTCGTCACCGGTCTTGGCATGAAATATGTCAAAAAGGCGGCAGAACAGCTGAACGTGATCGACGTGAAGGAGGAACCGCCGCCACCGGACGAGGAGCCGCCGCCGCCGCCGCCAGACCAGCC
>JAGVJS010000187.1 GCA_020051025.1 Sphingobium sp.
CCCCGGCCGAGGCGAAGCCTGAAGCCGCCGAGCGCCCCAAGCGCGTCCGCGTGATCGACCTGACCCCGGACGAGATCGCCTTTGCGCAGGAAATGGTGATCCACCGCGATGATCAGGCGATCGTCATCAACAAGCCGCCGGGCCTGGCCACGCAGGGCGGCACCAAGACCGACGAGCATGTCGACAAGCTGCTCGACGGCCTGTTGTTCGACGCCGAATCGCGCCCTAAGCTGGTCCATCGGCTGGACAAGGACACGTCGGGCGCGCTGCTGCTGGCCCGCTCCAGTCGCTCCGCCGCGCATTTTGCCAAGAGCTTTTCCAGCCGCACCGCGCGCAAAGTCTATTGGGCGCTGGTGATCGGCGTGCCGTCGATCAACGATGGCATGATTGAACTGCCGCTTGCCAAGCAGCCGGGCACGGGTGGCGAGAAGATGCATGTGGACGAGGAAGAGGGCCTGCCCGCCCGCACCCGCTATCGCGTGATCGAACGGGCCGGCAACCGCGCCGCATGGGTCGAGCTGCAACCCTATACCGGCCGCACCCATCAGTTGCGTGTGCATCTGGCGGCGATCGGCTTCCCGATCGTGGGCGATGGCAAATATGGTGGCAAGGATGCGTTCCTGTCCGGCACGATCAGCCGCAAGATGCACCTGCATGCCCGCCGCATCCGGGTGGATCATCCCGATGGCGGCCGGGTCGACGTGACGGCGGATCTGCCGGCGCATTTCGCCAACAGCCTTCATGAACTGGGTTTCGACCTGAAGCTGGGCGACCTGCCGCTGGACGACGAGATCGACCGGACCCCGACCCGCGAGGATGAGAAGAAGTTCGCGCGCCAGCATGCCAAGCAAGTCCGTAAGGAGCGTAAGGGCGAACGTCGCTCGCGGGGCGGTCCGAAGAAAGGATGACGCCCGGCGCGCCCTATCGCTGGTCGGATGAGGCGGCGATCCGCGCCTTCGTGGCGCAGGCAGGTTTCGGCCTGCTCTGCGTCGCGGGGCCGGACCGGGTGCATGTCGTCCATCTGCCGCTCATCTGGCTGGATGAAGGGCGGATCGGGCTGCATATCCATCGCGCCAATCCGATCGTGCGGCATCTGGATGGCAGCGACGCGCTGATCGTCGTCACCGGGCCGCATGGCTATGTCAGCCCCGACTGGTACGGCCTGCCCGACAAGGTGCCGACATGGAACTATCTTTCCGCCGAATTGCGCGGCACCATGGCGCGGTTAAACGATGACGCCACCGTGGCGCAGATCGACGCCCTCAGCGCCGATCAGGAACGCCGACTGGCGCCCAAGCCGGTCTGGACCCGCGACAAGATGGCGCCTGGGCAGTTCGACCGGCTGCTGAACGGGCTGGTCGGTTTCGCCATGCAGGTCGATGCGATGCACGGCACCGCCAAGCTGGGGCAGGACAAGCCGGAAGAGGCGCGTATGGGCGTCGCGGACGCGCTGGACGCTGGCGGCAACGTCGAACTGGCGGCATTGATGCGCGCCACGGTGACGGAGGCGGCATGAGCAATCGGCTGGTCGTCTTCGATTGCGATGGCACGCTGGTCGACAGCCAGCATAGCATCTGCACCGCCATGGTCCGCGCGTTCGAGGATGTGAAGCTGCCCCCGCCGCAGCGGCTGGCGATCCTGGCGGCGGTCGGCCTGTCGCTCCCCGTCGCCATGGCGCGGCTGCTGCCCGACGCGGAGGCGGATTTCCACGATCATCTCGCTGATCGCTACAAGCTGGCCTTTCAGGCGATGCGGCGGGAGCAGGGCGTGCAGGAGCCGCTCTATCCCGGCATCATGGATCTGGTGCAGGAACTGGATGCGGCCGGCTGGCTGTTGGGCGTGGCGACCGGCAAGTCGGACCGGGGCCTCAACCTCTGCCTCACTCATCATGGCATCATCGACCGGTTCGTGACGCTCCAGACCGCCGACCGTCATCCGTCCAAACCGCATCCCTCTATGTTGCTGACGGCCATGGCGGAAGCGGGGGCAGAACCGGAGACGACAGTGATGATCGGCGACACCAGTTTCGACATCGACATGGGCCGGGCAGCGGGCGTGCGCAGCATCGGCGTCGCCTGGGGCTATCACCTGCCCGATGAGCTGATCGCGGCGGGTGCGCATGCCGTGGCCATGGACAGCGCACAATTGCGCGGTCATATCGGCGCGCCATGACCGACCTTCCACCGCCTCCGCCCCCGCCATCCCCGCCCAATCCCGATTCCGTCGCGCGCCAGCGGCATTTCGCCATCGGCCTGTTCCGCCTGTCGGGTGCTTTCATCGTCATGTTCGGCTTCCTTGCCATCATGCAGCGCTTCGATTGGGTGCAGGGGAACAAGGCCAAGGCGTTCGGCGCGATCATGGTCGTCACCGGCCTGTTCCAGTTCGTCATTGTCCCGCGCCTGCTGCTGGCGCTATTCCGCCAGAGGCCACCGCAATGAAGCGTTTCTACACCGATGTGACCGTGGTTGCGGAGGAGGGCGGCTTCGCCATCCGGCTGGACGGCCGCCCGGTCCGCACGCCGGCCCGTGC
>JAGVJS010000086.1 GCA_020051025.1 Sphingobium sp.
ATCCGCTGGGTCCGAAAACCGACATCGACCAGATCATATTTGGCCTGAACCCCGCGCCGGTTGAGTTCGCGGCTGACGAAATTCTCCGCGATCGGTGCGCGCTGCGTCCACAATGCGACCAGCACCAGCGCCAGCGATCCCGTGCCGACGCCCAGCCAACGCAGCCATGCCCGGCGAACCGTGTCTTCGCCGTCCTGTTCTTCCATGCCTATGGCCAACCCCGGCTTGATATGACGTCACCGTCCGTAACGGACGCATAACGTCCTTACGCCCTTAAATATCCTTGCCCCGCGATTCCGCAACGCATAGCGTCAAGGCCAGGGGCAAAGGGGGCGGACATTGGCCGATCAGGATGGACAGGTTCCGCAGGATGGCGCCGGCCATCGCGCCCGGTTGCGACAAAAGCTGGCGGCCAGCGGCGGCGAAGCGCTGCATGACCATGAACTGATCGAATATCTGCTGGCGCTGGCCATTCCCCGGCGCGACACCAAGCCGCTGGCCAAGGCGTTGCTGCGCGAATTTGACGGCATCGGCGGGCTGATGACGGCTGACTGGCCGGCGATCGCGCGGGTTCCGGGCATGGGCGACACCAGCGTCGCAGCGATCAAGATCGTGCAGGCGACCGCGCTGCGGATGTTGCGCAACGATGTCGCGGCGCGGCCGGTGCTGGCAAGCTGGCAGGCACTGCTCGACTATCTGCGGGCCGACATGGCTTACCTCAGCATCGAGCGAGTACGGGTTCTGCACCTCAACAGCCGCAACATGCTGATCCGCGACGATCATATGGGCGACGGGTCGATCGATCAGGCGGCGATTTATGTACGCGAAGTCATCAAGCGGGCGATGGAACTGGGGTCGGCGGCACTGATACTGGTCCACAACCACCCTTCGGGCGATCCGTCGCCCAGCCGTCAGGACATCGACATCACCCGACAGATTGTGGAAGCAGGCAAGCGGCTGGGCATCGCCGTTCACGACCATATCATCATGGCCGCAAGTGGGCACACGAGCCTGCGGGCGCAGGGGTTGCTTTAACCGAACCCCGCCTGCCGGCACTGGCCGGCAGCTCTCCCTCTTTCCGTTTAAAAGGAGGGAGATGCCAGCTTTCGCTGGCATGACGCCATTCTGCTTTAGTTATTGAAGCCGAAGTTCAGGAATTCGGGAACCGGACCGTTCCAGCCATCGTCCGGGCCGTCATCGACCGGATCATGGCGGCGACGCGGCGGCTGGGCAGAAGCGGCGCGATCCGGGCGCGAATCGCGCGGGCGATCGTCGCGGGGACGTTCATCGCGCTGGCGACTATCACGCGGGCGATCCTCGCGCGGCTTTTCGTCCCGCGCCCGTTCATCGCCACGCTTGCGATCGGAACGGCCCCGTCCCTCGCTACGCTTGTCTTCACGGACGGTTTCGGCAAGCGCCGGTTCAGCCCGCTCGTCGCGCGCCGGCGCGCTGACATAGTCGATCTTCGTGCCGATCAGCTTCTGGATATTGTCGATCGCCTCAGCGTCCTCCGCCGTGACGAACGTATAGGCGGTGCCGGTCGCGCCCGCGCGGCCGGTGCGGCCGATGCGGTGGACATAATCGTCCGGGTGCCAGGGCGCGTCGAAATTGAAGACGTGGCTGACGCCCTTGATATCCAGCCCGCGCGCTGCGACGTCCGACGCGACCAGAATGTTCACCTTGCCTTCGCGGAATTTCTCCAGTTCAGCGATGCGCGACGCCTGATCGATGTCGCCATGGATTTCGCCGGACTTGAAGCCGTGGCGCTGAAGGCTCTTGTTGAGTTCGCGCACGGTGGTCTTGCGGTTGCAGAAGATGACCGCGCTCTGCACGTCTTCTGCCTCCAGCATGTCACGCAGCGCGTCGCGCTTCTTGCGCGAATCGACCTTCACCAGCCGCTGGGTGATGTTGGTGGACGCCGTTGCCGGACGCGCCACTTCGATCGACTTGGGATTGGACAGGAATTTGTCCGCCAGCTTTTTGATGACCGGTGGCATGGTCGCGGAGAAGAGCAGGGTCTGCCGCTGCGTCGGCAGCTTGGTGCAGATTTCCTCGATATCCGGGATGAAGCCCATGTCGAGCATGCGGTCGGCTTCGTCGATAACCAGCATGTTGCAGCCATTGAGCAAAATCTTGCCCCGGCCGAACAGGTCCATCAGGCGGCCCGGCGTCGCGATCAACACGTCGACGCCCTTTTCCAGCGCCTTGATCTGATCGCCCATCTGCACGCCGCCGATCAGCAGCGCCATGGAGAGCTTGTGATATTTGCCGTATTTCTCGAAATTCTCGGCCACCTGCGCGGCGAGTTCGCGGGTCGGCTCCAGGATCAGGCTGCGCGGCATCAGCGCGCGGGCGCGGCCATGCGCGAGAATATCGATCATCGGCAGCACGAAGCTGGCCGTCTTGCCCGTGCCTGTCTGGGCGATGCCGATAATGTCCCGCATCATCAGGACGGACGGAATGGCTTGCGCCTGGATCGGCGTCGGCGTGTCGTAACCGGATTCGGTTACGGCCTTGAGCAATTCGTCGGAAAGGCCGAGATCGGCAAAAGTCATTCAATCGTCCGGGACAGGAGGCTTACCCGTCCTGCGCGGATGCGAGACGGAAATTGGGCGCGCATTGCGAAAATATCGGCCTCTTGTCAAGAAAATCGCGTAAATGAAGGGCTAAACAGCGCGATCAATCATCCTCATCGACCGGGATGAGGCGGCGAAAACTGTCGATGGCGCAACTAAGGCCGCTGCGCGCCTGCAATTCATCCCGCCCCGAGCAGAGCGAACCATCGGCATCCGGCTCCACATAAAAGCCGGAATAGAAGCCGGTCGAGTCGCAGCCGCGTTCGAGCCGGGCGCGATAGCGATGATCGTCGGCGAGAATGAGGTCGACGCCATTGTCCACAACGATGCTGGCGCCGCGAATGGAGCGCAGGGCGACGCAGCGCGGCCCCTTCTTCTCTTCCCAGGCAGCGCGGGCATTGGGCGCGATTCGGGCGGGCGCGCGCCCCTTCTTCACCATCGGCACGCGAATGATGACGCGCTGCTGGATCGACAATTGCGCCCATTGGACCGGATCACCGGTCGATGCGGAAAGCAGCAGCAGAATGGAATGAACCAAGTCGGACCCCTTTATGGGACGAATACGCTATCGGCCGATGGTTGAACCGTCGATGAATTCCGAGGCATAAGCCCGTGCCATGATAGGACAAGATATGATCGACCGCTTCGTCGCCCTGCTCGGCCCCAAGGGGGTCGTGACCGATCCCGACGATATCGCGCCCTGGGCCAGCGACTGGCGCGGGCGATATCATGGCGCGGCCGTCGCCATATTGTCCC
>JAGVJS010000085.1 GCA_020051025.1 Sphingobium sp.
AACGGGAAGGCCAGATCGACTTCCTGACGGTACTGGACGCGCAACGGACGCTCGCCAGCACCGAAGCCGATCTGGCGACGGCGACCCGCGCGGTATCCTTTGCGCAGGTCGATCTGTTCCGCGCGCTGGGCGGTGGCTGGGGTCAGGCTTGACCGAAAAAACCGTTCGCTTCGAGCGTGTCGAGAAACGAGAAGCGCTACGCAAGCTGCTTCTCGACTTCGCTCGAAGCGAACGGAGATATGAGCCTTAAGCGCTCGTCTTCGCCTTGCTCAGATCATAGCTACCCAGACCCGGCTTGTAACTTTTCTCGTCGATAAACTGGCGAATGCCTTCCTTGCGGCCTTCGCTCTTGTCGTGGAAGTTGGCGGCTTCCTGCATGCGGACCAGATAATCCTCCGCCTCGTCATAGGTCATGGTGCCGACGCGGCGGACGGCATCCTTGGCGAATTTCAGCGCCACCGGATTCTTCTTCAGCAGCATTTCAGCGACAGCTGTGGTGCGGGCCTTTAACTGATCCAGCGGTACGCTTTCATTGACCAACCGCATGGTCGCCGCCGCCTTGCCGTCGATCAGGTCGCCGGTCAGCGTCAGCCACATGGCGTCGCGCATCGGCAGCAGGTCGACTACCACCTTGGTCACGCCGCCGCCGGGCAGGATGCCCCAGTTGATTTCCGACAGGCCGAACTGCGCTTCATCCGCGCAGATGGCGAGGTCGCAGGCAAAGAGCGGGCCGAAGCCACCACCGAAACACCAGCCATTGACCATCGCGATCGTCGGCTTCTGATACCAGCGCAGGCGGCGGAACCAGCCATAGCTTTCCGCCTGCGACTTGCGCACGCCGCGCAGGCCCAGCGCTTCGGTTTCGCGGAAATATTCCTTCAAATCCATGCCCGCCGACCAGGCCGTGCCTTCGCCGCCCAGCACCAGCACGCCGACATCGTCGCGAAACTCCAGTTCGTCCAGCACCTCCATCATGCGCCGGTTCAGCGTCGGGCTCATCGCATTGCGCTTGGCCGGACGGGCAAAATTCACCCAGGCGATGCGGTTCTCGACATGTACCGAAACGACGTCCTGCTCTTCCATGATCCTGCTCCTGCAATATGTATCATAGGCATACAATCTAATGCGGAATGCAGGCAAGCGCTTTTTACAGGCTCGCTTGACAAGCGTACCGTCCCTCTAAATAATAACGATCGTTATTAAATGCGTCGGCCTGACCGGCGAAGTGAGGTGGGATGAATGAGAAGGGCCAGATAGCGCCGGCGACGATCGCCGCCTTTGCCGCGATCGTCGGCAAGGATCATGTCTTCTTCGCGGAGGAGGATCAGGCGAGCTATCAGGACAAATTCGCCATCGACGACGCCCGCCATCACCCTGCCGGTGCGGTCGCGCCTGCCAGCGTGGAGGAGATACAGGCGATCGTCCGTATCGCGTCCGAACGCGGCATTGCGCTCTGGCCGATCAGCCGTGGCAAGAATCTGGGCTATGGCGGCTCCGCGCCACTGCTGGCGGGATCGGTGATCCTCGACCTCAGCCGCATGAAGAAGATCGACTATGATGAGGCGAACGGCACAGTGCTGCTGGAACCGGGCGTCGGCTTCTACGACCTGTATGATTTTCTGAAATCCAAAGGCATGAAGCACTGGCTGTCTGTGCCTGGCAACAGCTGGGGGTCGGTGGTCGGTAATGCGCTGGATCGCGGCATGGGCTATACTCCTTATGGCGAACATGCGACGCGCATCTGTGGCATAGAGGCGGTGATGGCAGACGGCCTGGTCGTGCGCACCGGCATGGGGGCGCTGGACGGCGCGCCGACCTGGCAACTGTATCGCTTCGGCTTCGGCCCCGGCTGGGACCAGATGTTCGTCCAGTCCAATTTCGGTATCGTCACCAAAATGGGGCTGTGGCTGATGCCGGCGCCGGAATCGCTGATGGGCATGGATCTGGAATTTGATCGGCCGGAGGATCTGGGGCCGTTGATTGACGCGATCGCGCCGCTGCGACGCGAAGGGCTGTTGCAGCAATCGCCGACCATCGGCAACTGGCTGCGCGCCGCCGCCGTGGTGACGACCCGCGACCAGTGGACCGACAAGCCCGGCGCGCTGCCCGACGATGTGATCGCTGCCATCCGCAAAAAATTCAATGTCGGCTGGTGGGGCGTCAGCCTGCGCCTCTACGGCCGGGAGTCGGTCAACAAGGCGGCCTATGCGATCCTGGAGCAGGAACTGGGCAAACTGAAACCCATGTCACTGCGCCCCACGACATGGAAGACGGGCGAACCGCTGGAAGCGACCGGCTGGACCGGCACGCCGCTGACCATGCCGATGCAGAATGCCAACTGGCATGGCGGGCGCGGCGGCCATATCGGCTTTTCGCCGATTCTGCCGCAATCGGGCGCGGCGGCGCAGGCCCAGTTCCAGCGCACCTACGCCCGCTACAAGGAATATGGCATGGATTATCAGGCCAGCTTCGCCTTTGGCGAGCGTCACCTCATCAACGTCAATGCGGTGCTCATCAACAAGGATGATCCCGACCTGATGGGCCGGGTCGATCCCTTCCTCAGACATCTGATCGCGGATGCGAAAGCGCAGGGCTATGGCGAATATCGCACCCATCTCGACTATATGGACGCGGTCGCCGGCACCTATGATTACAACAAGGGCGCGCTGGGGCAACTGAACCGCAAGGTGAAGGACGCGCTCGATCCCAAGGGGGTGATCGCGCCGGGCAAGAGCGGCATCTGGCCCGGCAGCCATGCAGGAGGGCAGGGCTGATGCGTCAGGGGGTGATCGCGCTGGCGGG